>DAOVDC010000071.1 GCA_030669695.1 Candidatus Bathyarchaeota archaeon | reverse complement strand
TACTGCCAAAACTGGCACTACAGAAACCTAGCCGCAAAGCTTGAGCCGGTGATGAGCGCGAAGAGTCTGGCTGCTAAAGCAGACGCTCATGTCTCATGTATGTGCTTTTTCGGTGGAGACCCATCAGTGCAGATGCCTCATGCCCTGAAGACAAGTGAAATAGCATTAGAAAAGGCTAGGGAGGAAAAGCGCATCTTCAGAGTCTGCTGGGAAACAAATGGATACTGGAAAAAAGAGTTTGCACTAAGAGCCGCTGAGCTATCTTTCATCAGCGGAGGAGTCATCAAGTTCGACCTAAAAACATGGGATGAAAACTTGAACAAAGCCCTTAGCGGAGTTTCAAACATTCCTACGCTCAGAAGTTTCAAAATGATCGGCAAGAAATTCTTCAAGAAACGTTCTGACCTGCCTATCTTAACCGCCAGCACCCTTCTTATTCCAGGCTACGTGGACGCCGAGGAAGTTCACAGTTTGGCAAGCTTCATCGCAGAAGTAGATTCGAGAATCCCTTACACGCTCTTGGCCTTTTATCCACAATACGTAATGACGGACTTACCCACAACAAGCCGAGAACTAGCCATCAAATGCCGCGATTCTGCTGAAGAATATCTTAAAAACGTTAGAATAGGAAATATACGCTTACTTTCGTAAAATTCCATCTGCTGAAAAATGTTGCGCTATTCATAGAATTTCAGGATATGGTGAATCGCCTTGTGGGAGTAACCATGTTCCCTTAAACGTCTGTAGAGTTCAAAAGTTTTCTTATCCAATTCTTTGACCCACCAAGTAGCCGATACATATGCGCACGCGTTTTGAATAAACGACTCCGAAGAAAATCGCTACAATGAACAAAAGTAGAAACGTGGCTTCAATAGGTCCCATAGATAGGGGAAGCATCCCATCCATAATTGTTTGGAAAATGGCAGACGGGTTTCCTATCAACATGCAAGCGTTTTTCGTCATATTTCTGTCCCTGATAGAACTAAACTATGAAATCTTCTTATAGGAAATACTTCTATTCAACAAATACTTCTACCTAACGAATATTACGAAAAATGACATATACATGTCCGATATGTCCGTTTGCCAAGCAACCGCACAAAAAATCTATCCAAAATTACTTTCGTCAAAGAGAGGTAAAATCGCAGAGGGTATCCCCACTTGATTTGAGTAGGCAACATACACTTTTAATCTAACAAAATGCTATTCGACTTATCCGCGGTGTGAAACTGGGATCAGAACCACCTCGTCGCCATCACAAATTTCAGTTTCAAGACCATGAAGAACACTAATCTCCCTTCCATTCACAAGAATAAGCGTGTTCGGCCTTGGGTCATCAAGTTCCGGGTCAACTAATGCTTGCTTAAATTTTGGTGAAAGAGATTCAGCAAGTTTTTCAACAAGCTTCCTCATAACCGTTGGTTCATCCAGTTCTATTGAAAGCCGGCTTTTTCCAGAAAGTCCCCGAAAAACCCCTAAAAGCTTCACCTTCACGTTCACTATGCTGTCTCACCTGTCAAAAGCTCCACGATGTCCGATGCAATTTGGATAAGACCATCTGCTCGTTCAATAGCCTTCTCATGATTCGGCTCTGGAGACCGTACAACCCGCTGAACCGTCCGCTCAATTTCAACAAGGCATCTTAAAACCGGGTCTTCAACAACTTTTTTCGTCCCTATAGTTTGACGGATGATTGTCTCAACAAACGCTGGATCACCTAAACTATAGTATATGGCTACCTGAGCCTTCCTCACGGCTTCCAAAATCAAGCTTGGAGCCATGTACGGCGTCTTTTGAGCGGCGATTAACTCTGCCTTCGCTTCTCTTAGATAGCGTAAGGCCCATCCTTTCCTATATTCATCTACCATCAACGTTCACTCATCTCCGATGTAAACGCGGGTTAAGCAATCCACAAATTAAAACTGTTATTCTGTTTCTTCCGTTTCAGAAATCTGGTCAGCTTGCACACTGGCCAATAATCGGGTGATATAACCTGCTATTCTATTTCTTAACCTTGCTGTGGAAATTATGGTAAGAGATTTGACCAGTTCTTGGTTGTTCTTGAAATCTGCAGTAAACTTGTTTGGGTGTTGCCTCACTAGTTCTCTAGCTACTTTCTTCACCTTTTCTGTTCGAACTTTACCCAAGTACTCACTTGCCTCCATCCCTAAACCATGTCTTATCTATCTCGCCATTACTGTTGCATTTCCCGTGCCTTTTATTACTTGCGTCTTGACAGCATTTATGAAAAGCGATTCAATTACCTTTAATGCTATTTCAAAGGCAAATCTTGTTTATGCCCTTTTTCACAAATGCAGGTATAACTGAGAATAAGATGGACTAAAAAGGGTTGATTTTTAACATTGAGCACGTGCCGACGCTTACAGTCTCCGAAAAGGTTAAATGGTGACTTAAACAAAAAAAGAAGCTATGGAGACGGTTGTATGAAAAGCTCCGAGTTATCTGTAGCCCCGATGCATAGGATATGCAAGAAAGCAGGGGCCGAAAGAGTAAGTGAGTCAGCGGCAAAGGAATTAGCAAAGGCGCTTGAAGATATCGGCATCAAAATTGCTTCAGAAGCCAAAGACTACGCCGAGCATGCTAGAAGAAAAACGGTTCAGGCAAAAGACATCGAGATAGCTGTAAAGAAAATTATGGGCAAATAAATCGCATCTTCACCTTCCCTTTATTTCAGAATTTCAAGTCATAACCACTGTTTAGTGAAAAAGGTTTATATCCGAGAGGAAATTGGTGTAGTTAGATTAAATATTCGTTAATGGAGGAGTTTGTATGGCCTACTTAACTACACAAGCAGGACAACCAGTTATAATCTTGAAAGAAGGAACCTCCCGTTCACGTGGTAGGGAAGCTCGAAGAAACAATTTCATGGCTGCCCAAGTTGTCGCTGAAGTTTTAAGGACAACACTGGGTCCCCGCGGCATGGACAAGATGTTAATCGACGGCCTAGGTGATATTACCATAACAAACGACGGAGCAGCAATCCTAGATGAAATCGATGTTGAACACCCAGCTGCAAAAATGATAGTGGAAGTTGCTAAGACACAGGATGATGAAGTAGGTGACGGAACAACAACCGCGGTCATATTTGCTGGAGAGCTCCTACGAAAAGCTGAAGAACTACTGAATCAAAACATCCACCCAACAGTCATCGTAAGCGGGTACAGAAAGGCTGTTCAAAAAGCAATAGAGGCACTCAGCAAAGTAGGAATAACTGCTGATCTCAAAGATCGTGAAATCTTGAAGAAGGTTGCAATGACATCTATGGCGAGCAAAGCAGTAGGCGTTGCACGAGATCATTTTGCAGAAATTGCTATTGACGCTGTAACACAAATTACAGATCAGAGAGGCGATAGAAAAGTAGCAGATATTGACAACATTCAGATCATAAAGAAGGCGGGAAAAAGCCTCCACGACACAAAGCTTATCAGCGGTATAATAATTGACAAAGAGGTTGTACATCCAGGGATGCCAAAAAGAATCGAAAACGCAAAAATAGCTTTGCTCGACTGCCCACTGGAAGTTGAGAAGACTGAGTTCAACGCCGAGATTAGGATACAAGACCCTACGCAGATGAAAGCGTTTCTAGACAAAGAAACTCGCATGCTCAAGGAAATGGTTGAAAAAATCAAAACTTCAGGCGCCAGAGTGCTGTTGTGCCAGAAAGGCATCGACGACGTAGCTCAACACTTCTTAGCGAAGAATGGAATTTTAACCGCCAGAAGAGCGAAACAGTCCGATATGGAGAAACTGGCCAGAGCCACCGAAGGAAAAGTAATTACGAATCTGGATGACTTGAAGCCTAACGACCTTGGAAAAGCTGGACTAGTAGAAGAACGCAAAGTTGGCGACGACAAGATGATCTTCATTGAGAAATGTAGGCACCCACGATCAGTCGCCATTTTAATCCGCGCCGGTCTTGAAAGAATGGTTGACGAGGCAGAGAGAGCCATGCACGATGCCTTGTCCGTGGTTGCAGACGTGGTTGAACACAACAAAGTCGTTGCTGGCGGAGGAGCAATTGAATCGGAGATAGCAAAAGTGATTCGTCTATACGCAACAGAGATTGGAGGAAGAGAGCAGCTTGCCATAGAAGCGTTCGCCGACGCCATCGAGATAGTGCCAAAAACATTAGCTGAAAACGCTGGCCTTGAGGCCATTGACATACTTGTGGGATTGAGGTCAGCTCACCAAAAACCGAGGGGACACCTGATGGGAGTCAACGTTTTCACGGGTAAAATCATGGATATGCGCGAATGCGGCGTGATTGAACCCCTGCGAGTGAAAGAGCAAGCAGTAAAGTCAGCAACTGCGGTAGCATCGATGATTTTGAGGATCGACGATGTGATCGCATCGACAAAGCCTAAGGGAGCGATGCCGGGAGGCCCACCTGGAGGTCCACCCGGAGGCGAAGAATACTAATCTCCCTGTATTCCCTTTTTTTGTGTTTCAATTAGCCTACTTAACGCCAAAAATTTAAGGCCAAACCCATTCTCTTTAGCCATGGCGCTCCG
>DAOVDC010000093.1 GCA_030669695.1 Candidatus Bathyarchaeota archaeon | reverse complement strand
ACGAGACCTAATAAAAGCAGGTTTTTGAATTCCCAGTCGAGGCTTTGAAAATTCAGCGAAAGATGTTAAACGGTGTTAGTAGCCTATTGATCAGTGATTCTGTGTTTAAGACTCCTGCTATGGAGCGGATTTTATCCATTAGGATTCGACTCAAAGTATCAAGATTGTGCGCTTTCACATGGGCTATGAGGTCATACCTTCCAAAAACCCCGTAGACTTTGACTACACCTTTGATTCTTGCTATTTCCTCCTTCGCTGTTTTTGCAAAGTTTAATTGTTCGCCTGTTCCAACCTTTATTAAAACAAAGGACTCCATCATTTGTATTCCACCTTTTTTCAGCATAGATTAAGAAGCATTCAAGAATTACGCTAAGGGGATACTGTTAACTCTGTTGTGATGCACGACCCCAAAAAAAAGAAAAGAGGGATGAGTTTGGTTTCAGGCGTGCTACACTGGTTTGAAGGTAGAGACTTTAGGCTTTGCTTTCAACTTTTTTGGAACATCAACTGCTCTGACAACGTTTGTGCTGTTTATCAGATAAATTGGCGACCCGTCTGGTCCCCATTTCTGTAATCGTTTGACCCCTCGAAGCACGAGTTTGATTTTCAACGTTGTTCCATCCTTCAGTTTGTAGCTATTCCAGTACTCATGTTCCTCTGTGAATTCCACGTCATCTGCTTCCTGCAAGTCTTTTTGTGTTATTCGTGGACTTTTAGGCGCAGTCACGATATTTCATACTCCTTAAACTGTTTCAAATACATTCAATGCACCTCGACTATATTAAGGTGGCGTCAACAACATTCAATGGCACTCAAGCAAAAGGGTTTACAAGCTATTTATATCCCATCTAGCTTAGGCGATATAACAATGATATGCAAATATTGTTCCTCTGAAAATGTCGTTAAGAAGTGTATTAGCAGAGTGATTGGGTTACAGAGAGAGAATGAAGCTTGGGTGTCAATAGATGAAGAAAAATACGCTGTTTCCACAACTATCAACGTATTGACAGTTTTAAAAATGTATAGAGTTTGGTAGCGTTGAACGAGCTACGGTGTGAGTCTGAATCGGTCTCTTGGAAACAGTACAACGTCACGTATGTTCTTCTTCCCAGTTAGCATCATAATTAGTCTTTCTAAGCCTATGGCCCATCCAGCATGTGGAGGCATGCCATAGTCAAATACTTTCAAGTGGAATTTGAATGATTCAGGATGTAATCCCTGGGCTCTCAATCTCTTAATCAAAAGGTCCTTAGAATGGATACGAGTTCCCCCAGAGGCAAGCTCTATCCACCGCCACATCAAGTCGAAACCCTCGCTTAAGTCAGGATTATCATCCCGCGGTTTTATGTAAAACGCCTTTGACTTCGTTGGCCAGTCAGTTATGAAGTAAAAGTATGGATGAATCTTGCCTAATGTTCTGAAAGCGGGGGTAGAGATATCTTCTCCCCAAGGAATCGTTGTTCCTTCTTTCTTTAGTTCTTTGAGTATTTCATCGTAAGTAAATCGTTTGAAGGGAGTTCTTGGCACATCAACCTTGCATTTTAAGGTCTCAAGCTCTTTTTGGCACCTTTTCGCGACAGCCTTGCACACATGATGTACGAGTTCTTCCAGAACCTTCATCACGTCAGTTGCTGTTGCAAACGCCTCTTCAATATCCACAGAAATAAATTCACTTAAGTGACGACGGGTGTGCGACTCTTCAGCTCTAAAAAAAGGACCGATCTCAAAAACTTTCTCAAAACTCATAATCAACTGTTCCTTGTACAACTGTGGACTCTGCGCAAGGAAAGCTTCATGTTCAAAATATGCTACAGAGAAAAGCGCGGCACCACCTTCAGTGGCGGAAGCGATGATTCTTGGTGTATGTACCTCCACAAAGCCGTGTTCAGACAGGAAGTTGCGCATGGCTTCTAGCACAACATGTTCAATTTTGAAAATCGCTTGGCTTTCATCTCGGCGTAAGTCAAGAACTCGGGCATTCAATCGTGTGTCAATCTCTGCTGGGGTTCGACCAGTAACATCTAGAGGCAATGGATGTTGCGCAATTCCTAATATTCGAATTTCACTAGGGATGATCTCGATTCCTCGTGGAGTCATTTTGGTTGTTTTCACAGTTCCTTTTACACCGATGCTGAATTGAGCCTGTAGAAAATCAGCTTTTTCTATCACTTTCTTGCTGGTCTTGCCTCGTAGAACGGTGATCTGAACGGTTCCTTCCCTGTCCTGTAAGATTACGAATCGTATACCGCCTAAGTCTCGAATGTCCCGAACCCAGCCTAAAACCACAACTTCTTTTCCATCCAGCTCAGGCTTAACATCTGTTGAATAGTGGGTTCTACGCCAGTCTCCTAGCTGGTCAGTTTCCATACGGGTCCTTCCGTTAACGCGCAAACTCTACTCTAAGAGTTATTCCTCGAACCTTCTGAGCGATCTCCTTTAACGCTTTTTCATTCATTGAAAGTGGTCTTCGTCGTCTTCTTCTTAAGATCACCTTGGTTTCAGTGGTTCCGTCGGGCAGCCATATAGTGTTTATCGTTAGGATGTTTGATGGAGCAAATAGATCTTCCAAGAATTTTCTGTAATCTGCGCCCTGTTCTAATATGCGAATCTTCTTTCCAGTTTTTTCTTCTAAGGTCCTCACGATTTTTCTGCCATGAGTCAATAAACGTGCTACATCGCCATGTCCGACTATTAGAGCTAGAATGCCGTTTGCTTCCACTGCTTTATGAAAATGAATGTCTTGAAGAGGAGGATACGCATTTTCAAGTGGCAAAAGTAGGCGAGCGATTTTCAAGTCTACCTTACTTACCTCTCCTGACTTGATTTTTGCTCGGCATTTTGAGCATAAGATTCCGCTTTTTAGGCAGAATTTGCATAATGCTGTTTTCACCCCGACTTTGCTCCTCCTCATGAAATAAAGGAGGGGGCGGCGGAGCCTTTTGAATCATTTGCGTTGTTTATTTCGCTAAGGTGATTTCCATGGTGCTGACGTTTGTTGGCGAGCCACCCTCTTCAAATGGTGCCAATCGTTCTGTGCCGATTTCTATGTTTTTGACTTTTACATCTGGCAAGAACCTTCGTCTGCAAACTTCTACAACGTCAACAGCTCGGCTGATTGCCTGACCTCTTGCCTTTACGCTTATTTCGGTTGCTCCGCCGTGGAAGAGGGTTATGCAAGCCAGTACGTAGTTCATTACTGGCTTTCTTCCTATCAATACGTCGTTTCTTTGTGACATTTCACCGCCTCACTCCTAATTTTTTTCATGCTTTGTGGCTTCCTATGCTTTTTTGTCGGTGAATAAATACGTTGCGGTTTCTCTGTGGTGCAATCTTTAGTATGTTTGCGTTGG
>DAOVDC010000062.1 GCA_030669695.1 Candidatus Bathyarchaeota archaeon | reverse complement strand
GCAAATAACGTAACAAATACATAAAAGAAAACACAAACACCCATGCATTAAAGTTTATTAGCTTCGAAAGCAACACTTATATATGCAGAAAAACACGCCAAACGGCGAAAAAAATCTGCACAGCCGTAACCCAAGTGGCGGCTTCAACCCAGACAAAAAAGGCGAACAAACGCCCTAGAATGACGGAAGTTGACTTCCAGTTACGGCAACAAAAAATGCAGACCTAAAAACCACAAAACTTAGGTCCAAGAAAGGCTTGGCGCAATCCCCAAATCCAGCCGATTATGCGGCTAAAATCCCCAAACCATATATAACTCCGGTTGATCCTGCCGGACCCTACTGCTATCGGGGTGGGACTAAAACATGCAAGTCGAGCGTCTCCTAGCCATGGTGGAGGCGCGGCGTACAGCTCAGTAACACGTGGCTAACCTACCCTTGGGACAGGAACACCCCCGGGAAACCACGCACAGACCTTGACGACATAAACACAAATTCTCAAAAAATCCGAAAACCCCATAACATAAACAAACTTTCACTACACCGCCTTGCCGATTTCTAAGCTGGCAAAGGCTATCTTAAACTAACCAAAACCCACACGCAACCTTCTAAGAATAAAAACTTAAGGCTCTGGCGTAGCCCAAAACTGGGGTTAATTCTCGATGGGTGAGGAGGCCTGGAATGGTTCTTCACTGAAAGGGCGTTAGAGGCATGCTCTCTAACGTTGCCCAAGGATGGGGCCGCGGCCGATCAGGTTGTTGGTGAGGTAACGGCTTACCAAGCCTATAACCGGTACGGGCCGTGAGAGCGGAAGCCCGGAGATGGGCACTGAGATAAGGGCCCAGGCCCTACGGGGCGCAGCAGTTGCGAAAACTCCGCAATGCACGAAAGTGTGACGGGGCTACCCCGAGTGCCGTCCGCTGAGGATGGCTTTTCTCCGCTGTAAGGAGGCGGAGGAATAAGGAGAGGGCAAGACTGGTGTCAGCCGCCGCGGTAATACCAGCTCTCCGAGTGGTAGGGGTGATTATTGGGCTTAAAGCGTCCGTAGCCGGCCTGGCAAGTCTTCCGTTAAATCCAGCAACCTAATTGTTGGGCTGCGGGGGATACTGTTAGGCTAGGGGGCGGGAGAGGCCGACGGTATTCTCGGGGTAGGGGTGAAATCTTATAATCCCGAGAGGACCACCAGTGGCGAAGGCTGTCGGCTAGCACGCGCCTGACGGTGAGGGACGAAAGCTGGGGGAGCGAACCGGATTAGATACCCGGGTAGTCCCTGCTGTAAACGATGCGAGCTAGGTGTTGGGGCGGCTACGAGCCGCTTCAGTGCCGCAGCGAAGGCGTTAAGCTCGCCGCCTGGGGAGTACGGCCGCAAGGCTGAAACTTAAAGGAATTGGCGGGGGAGCACCACAAGGCGTGAAGCTTGCGGTTCAATTGGAGTCAACGCCGGGAACCTTACCGGGGGCGACAGCAGGATGAAGGCCAGGTTGATGGTCTTGCTGGACGAGCTGAGAGGAGGCGCATGGCCGTCGTCAGTTCGTGCCGTGAGGTGTCCTCTTAAGTGAGGTAACGATCGAGACCCGCGCCCCTTGTTGCTAGCAGATTCCATCGGAATCTGTGCACACTAGGGGGACCGCCGTCGATAAGACGGAGGAAGGAGCGGGCCACGGCAGGTCAGTATGCCCCGAATCCCCCGGGCCACACGCGAGCTGCAATGGCAGGGACAATGGGTGTCGACTCCGAAAGGAGGAGGTAATCTCTAAACCCTGCCTCAGTTGGGATCGAGGGCTGAAACCCGTCCTCGTGAATATGGAATGCCTAGTAATCGCGCGTCATCATCGCGCGGTGAATACGTCCCCGCTCCTTGCACACACCGCCCGTCGTTCCATCCGAGTGGGGTTTGGGTGAGGCGTAGTCCTTGGTGGCTGCGTCGAACTCAGGTTCCGCAAGGAGGGAAAAGTCGTAACAAGGTGGCCGTAGGGGAACCTGCGGCCGGATCACCTCCAAGTTTGGCTGTGCATGATCGGCTGGAGGGGAAAACAAGCGCCAACATTTTGCCTGTGTGAATATGTGTAACGGTTTCTAATGGTCTGCTATATGAGCCAACTGAATGAATACAAGGGTTGTTTCGTAAACGTATTGAGATTAGAGAACTCCATGTGGGGCAGAAGATTTCTCATGTTCTTGTAACGCTTTCCTTTTCGTGGGAATCTACATAAAGTATATCAAGTCAAGCAGAGTATGGTAGGGTTCTAAGGGGAGGAGAATAACGTGGAGAAAGGGCTCCTAATATACATAGACGGCAAGTTTTACCCTAAATCAGAGGCAAAAGTTTCTGTTTATGATCACGGTCTGTTATACGGCGACGGCGTTTTCGAAGGAATACGTGCCTACGAGGGCGTGGTATTCAAACTGAAAGAACACATAGACAGACTATACAGTTCAGCGCACACGATCATGCTACAGATACCGTTGACAAAGAACGAAATGATACAAACTGTTCTGAAGACGCTTAAGAAGAACAACCTCAAAGACGCTTACATTCGCCTAGTGGTCACAAGAGGAGTCGGCGATCTTGGACTCGACCCGAGAAAATGCTCAAAGCCAACAATAATCGTCATCGCTCAACCAATGAAGCCGTTACATGGAGTAGAGGCAAAAGAAAAGGGCGTAACAACGCTGATTTCATGGGTGAAAAGAGATCCAGTTGATGCAACTTCGCATGAAATAAAGTCGCTGAACTATTTGAACAGTATACTGGCGAAACTTGAAGCCAACGTCGGCGGTGTAGATGAAGCCATATGCCTAGACAAAGTAGGTTTTGTTTGCGAAGGAGTAGCTGAGAACATATTTATCGTCAAAGAAAAGAAATTGTTTACTCCGCCAGTTTCCACCGGAGCCTTGCCAGGAATAACAAGAAACAGAGTTATGACATTAGCAGAAGAAATGGGATACGCAGTGGCAGAAAGAAACATTACCCCAACCGAATTATTCAACGCTGACGAGGTTTTCTTCACAGGGACCGCGGCAGAAATTGTCGCAGTAAGAGAGGTAAACAAACGAACGATAGGTGATGGCAAGCCGGGGCCTATCACAAAACGGCTGATGCAAGGGTTCAATAAAATTGTAAAGGATCCAAAAGAAGGAATAAGAATAGCCTGAAGAACTACCCTTTAATTGTGCATCGACATAAATCGTTCTAACCGATCAAACGCAGTCTTCAGAACTTCAATTGACGGCAGGAAGACCCCTCTGAAGTGCCCTGAACCGTAGGTTACGTCAAAACCTGAACCATGGACTAAAAGAATTCCCGTGTTTTCTAAAACGTCACGAACAAATTGAAAATCGTTTTTCCATCGTGAGCCTATTTCGTGGACTTTTGGGAAAATGTAGAACGCCCCTTCAGGCTTGGCGCAACTAATTCCATCTATCTCGTTAAGTCGCATCAGAGAGTAATCTCGTCGCTCTCGTAGTTTTTCAACCATTTCTTTAATGTGATCTTGTGGACCCCTTAACGCCTCTATTCCAGCTCTTTGAACCGGGGTGTTGCAGCAAAGTCGTATCCTCGCTTCTTTTGCCACGTTATCCCTAAGCTCCAGCAACTTTCCTTCTGGATCATAAAAGTACATGTAACCCAGTCTCCAGCCAGTCATGAGGTAAGCCTTAGAAAACCCGTTTAATCCTAACACTGGTACATCTTCTGCTAAGTGAGACGTGCTTACAAACTTCTTTTCGTATACGATTCTGTCGTAAATCTCGTCGGAAATGAGGAGTAGACCATATTCACCCGCTAAGTTCACCATTTCCTTTACAATTTTCTCATCATATAACGCGCCGCAAGGATTGTTCGGATTTATAACGACTATTCCTCGAGTTGTGTTAGTCACCTTTGACCGGATATCGTTAACATCAGGTTGCCAGCCGTTTTCTTCAACAGTTCGATACGAAACAGGTTTTCCGCCGAAGAAATTCACGTATGAAATGTATGGTGGATACGTTGGACCTGGGACGAGGATTTCGTCGCCTTTATCCACAATGGCTGCCATTATCATTTGTATAGCTTCTGAAATGCCGTTTGTAACGATCACGTTTTCCGGAGAAATTTCGACGCTGTTCACCTTTTTTTCTTTTTCACAAACAGCTTCCCGAAGTTCTAACACGCCTTCAGAAGCTGAGTACCCATTAAAACCCGCCTTCACCGCCTTGACTAACGCCTGCTTCACGTGCTCCGGCGTGTCAAACCCAAACTTCACTGGGTCACCAATGTTGAGATAAATTATTTCTTTGCCTTTCTTTTCCAGCTTCCTAGCGTAAGGGATAACGTCTCTGATGGCGTATTCAATGTCGCTTACTCTTTCAGTAACCCGCATTTTTCACAACCGTTTGAAGTGTTGTTGTCGAGTTTTAAAGCCTTTTTCACTCAATTCGGGAACATGCCTTGCATTAGATGATCAGTTTCTCAGGTTCCACCCTACGTTGGGTGATGCTCAAGTCGCTGACCTTGAACTTATTGTCTCCATAGAGTACGGCGTACTCTTCTCCCGCGTATAGAGAAGCTGCGATTCTGCCAATGGCATCTGCTTTCATGTTTCCGCTTCCACTGGCGCCTCCTACTACCAGTAGGTCGTTCTCCTCGAAAATAACTGGTTGTCCATCAAGCGTGTTCATTGCATATTGGCCAGCCCACGATGTGAACGGTTGACTTCCAGCAAACTGTGGAAAATACTTGATGGCAACTTGGTAGATTCCGTACTGGTAATAGTTCTCCTCCGGTTGAGGCTCGTCTTCAAGTTTGAACGCCCTTGGGAACTCGTCACCATAGCTGAACCAGAAAGCGTTCTCCTCAAGTGCAGGCTTAAGGTAGACCCTCGGCTTGGGCAAGATAGTGAACGGCATGCAACCTTCAGG
>DAOVDC010000039.1 GCA_030669695.1 Candidatus Bathyarchaeota archaeon | reverse complement strand
ATCCTGCAGTTCGAGACTGGCCAGCGCTGAGGATTATTGACACAAAGAAGTATAGCCATCCAAGGGTGGGCAGCAAATACCGTGTCTGGCCTCTCTACAACTTTGCCTGCGGTGTCGACGATCATCTAATGGGCGTAACTCACATCATACGAGGAAAGGAGCATTTAACCAATCAGACACGACAGGAGTACATGTATCGCCATTTTGGATGGAAGTATCCCGAGGCCATTCATTACGGCAGACTTAAAATAACAGGGGCTTCTCTCAGCAAATCCGTGATTGTGCAGGGACTTAGGAATGGTCTATTCAAGAGTTGGGATGACCCGAGGCTTGCCACGTTTGCCGCTTTGAGGAGGAGGGGGATAACAGCTGAGGCTATAAGGCGTCTAATAATTGATGTTGGTCCTAAGACTGCTGATGTGACGCTGAGCTGGGAGAACCTCTACGCTCACAATCGGAAAATAATTGACCCCATCGCAAATCGATACTTCTTTGTGTGTGACCCGAAAAAACTGATAGTAACAAAAGTTCCACATGCATTCACCGCTAAGATTTCTCTGCACCCCGATAAAGTGGAAAGAGGCTTTCGTTGCTTTGAGATAAAGCCAAAAGAGGGTAGAGTATCCTTCTGGATTTCCAGCAACGATCTGAGACTTATGAAGAAGAATGGAAAAATACGTTTTATGGGATTGTTTAACTTTCAGGTTGAAAAAGTTACAAAGCATAGTGTTAAGGCGGTTTTCCATAGCAAGTCTCACGAGGAAGCGAAAAAAGTTGGCGCTACCTTGATTCACTGGCTTCCATCTGGTACTGGCATCCCATGCGAAGTTGTGATGCCAGATGCTTCTGTGGTTAAAGGCATTGCTGAAAATTCCTGTAAGAGTTTATGTCCAGATGATATTATTCAATTTGAACGTTTCGGTTTTGTTCGAGTTGACAATGTGAATGAGGGGTTAACCGTATGTTTTGGCCATCGATAGTCGAAGATTTGAAGATTTTTCAGATATCAATGACTCAGTTTTTGTCACATTATGCTGCACGTTTCTGCGCTTGCCAACAAAGCCCACTCCAACTCCAGTTCAAGAAACAGAACCCAAAACACAAGCAGACAGAATACTCCGACTAGACCACCGCTATCTGAGGTCTTCACAGAAATTTATTCATAAACAAAAATAATGTAACAAACACGCACAAAACAATTTTACTCAGACCCAGATGTTTGACTTAACAGTTGAGACTTTTCCTCTAACTTCTTCTTTCTTCTCGCATACAAGTCCACAGAAAGTATAACGAGAAAAGGCGAGAACAAGTACAAGGCAGCCAACCATGGATTTCCAAGCAAGACAGTTACCCCAAAAATCTGCTCTACAAACTCGCCCCCAAACGCAAAAGATAAGATATTCCCAAATTCAACGGCTAAAAAAGTCAGCATCAAAACTACAACAAATTGTAAAAGAGCACTCCTTCTTTTCAAGATAAGTGACGGAATAAGAGAAGTCATCACCCAAATCCAAGCAAAAGAGTACATAAATTCAATGCGATCTATACGAGGCATCAAAAATTCTTGAATTGATGGAAAAAATGGACCCATACATTGGACAACGCTGATAACAGCTACACTGGTAAACATCTGATAAGTAATCAGCAATATCCATACGCTAGATATGTAAAGAGGAGTCGTTAAAGCTGCTCTCACCATGAGATCATCGCCTTTCAATGGAAAGAAAACCTACAAGAGAGACGTTGCTTCCGCATTCAGTAGATACGATTATCAACTCTTCTAAAGACACATTTCGAACCTTAGTTTCTAGGACGCTGTAAACACTTTTGGCTTCATTTTCGAGAGAAATCGTGACCCGCCGATTAGGGCAAGAGAAATCTCCATTTTCCTCAATTTTTGCCAGGTCCATTGTGTACACTTGAATTTGTTTCAATCCTTGTCGCTCCACTTGAAAGTTCTTCAGTGTATATATACACAGAAAATTATAAGGAAGAGAGTATCTTAAATATTACGATGCAATTATTATGTTTTAAAATCTTTCTTGAAAGGTGATTGAGATCGGGAGCCCCGTTAAGTCAAATTATGAGAGCTAGAAAAAGAAAGTTTTAAACGAACATTATGTGATAAACTATCAGCGTTTGAATGTAAAACTGCCAACACAAGTTCATTTATTGTTTGGTTGGAGAGAGAATGTCTAAAACTTCAAAGGTTGAGCGGGCTGAGGTTTACAAAGACCACCGCGTCCAATTGTTTCTCAGCAAGTTCGTAAGTGGGGAGCTTAGTGAATTGAACCCGGTTTATGATCCCAAGTATGGGTACAAGTATCCAGTTGTTGAAGCGATTGTGGGTGAAGCCAGTATCACGGAGGAGTTTTTGAGGCGCCTCTTTGAAGTCGGCGTTCTGAAAAGAAAGCTCTACGACAAGATTGTTTATTGTCCGCATTGTAGTTCAGCCAATGTCTCAGTTCATTACTGCTGCCCTCACTGCAAGTCGTTTGACATTAGGAAAAGTTCGTTAATCGAACATGTTCCATGCGGATACATCGACACTGAAGAGCACTTTCAAATAAAAGGAAAGCTCACGTGTCCAAAATGCCACAAAGAATTGACCAAGCCTGATGTGAACTATAGAAAAGCAGGTGTGTGGTGCACCTGTACCGAGTGTGGCAAGAGCTTTGACATTCCAGTTCCATCTCATTTCTGTCGTGAATGCCATCAAATCTTCAACTTTGAAGAATCCATTTACAAAGACGCATATTCTTACAGCTTAAATCAGAACATAATGCAGGAAACGGGACTTGGCTTGTTTCTAATTGCCCCAATACGGGAGTTTTTACAGGGTCGCGGATTCGAAGTGGAAAGCCCCGGCTTCCTAAAGGGGAAATCTGGTGCGAGTCACATGTTTGACATCAGGGCTTCCCGTGGAAACGGGTCTCGAAACATAACTGTGATCGACCTCGCAGCAACAACTGATGGCGTGGTTTCTGAGCAGCCCGTCATTGCAATGTTCGCTAAAGTTTTTGATGTCAATCCTCATAGAGCATGCTTGATTGCAGTTCCGAAAATGTGTGAAAGTGGGAAGAAGTTAGCTGCGCTTTATAAGATTAAGTTGATTGAAGCGAAAGATCAGAAGGGCGTGTTAAAGGCTTTAAAGGCATTGATCAGTTAGAATGGTCTTAGTTGAAGCGGGGTTTTAACTTCCAAAGTAAACGGAAGTGTTCTCCTCTATTCTCTCCCAATCTAATCGATTCATTTCATAACCCATAGAAAAATGTTTTTTGATGCATAATGACGATGATACAAGGTCTAAGACAACAAATATTATGTTGCTAAGTCTCAAGGATTGCGTCTAAGCCTGAGGAGGTCTATAATAGTCAGCAAACTTTGTCCCCCTGCTTGTTACAATGTTAATATGGTACGTACTGCCTGAATTCCAGTTGTAGGTAACATTCAGCCATCCGTGCTCGCTTACTTCCAACTTAAACTCAAGTGGTGTAAACAACTGTGATGTGTGATTCACGTAGAAGGCGGATACTTTGATTGATATCTTACCCACATTTCGAAGATAAACCGCAATCTCTCCTGTCTTAAACCACACATCCTCTATTAGAAACCGTTCACTCATATTTTCGCGAAGATTTTCGGTGATGAAATACGTGGCGGTTGTTGCAATTGACATAGCAGCAACTGCGATAACCATCAGCAATAGATTGCTTAAAACGGAGCTGATTCCCCTTTTATTCAATAATGTCTTTTTCACTTCTTTTCACCGCTACAAGATGAGTTTAAAGACTAGGTACCCCGACGTTAGGAGGATGACGCAGTGTTTTAGACCAGCATTAACGGTTCCTTCACCCATCTTTCCAGCTATGAGACCACTGAAGAAAGCTTGAATCGCGCTCATATGAAAGAACATTCTTAAAGTGGCCTCAGGCGTCAAGAGGACTGACCCTGAAATTGGGAGTTCTCCCATCTGGAAAAATAAGCTTTTAAAGAGCAAGACCACGGTGAAGAGGAAGACGTAGAAAGCAACGTAAACTATTGCGACATAGGGCCTCGTTTGAGCTCTGCATTCTTTATCTAACATTAAAGTTGACTGGACAAACTTACCCATTGGATCGAAGACTTTTTCAATTCGCCCCCCTGACCGACTAGCCTCAACAACCAGCGGGACTGTTCGTCGCATCAACACGGTGTCAACACGCTTGCCGAGGGACTCGAACGCTTGCTCAAACGACATTCCCCAAGACATATGAGCCACCATCTTCTTCAACTCCTTAGTCAAGGGTCCATAGCTTCTTTTGGAAGCTTCTTCCAATGCTTGTGGCAGGGTCATTCCAGTTTGTTGAGCTTGAACAATGCTTCGGAAAAGGTCAGGCAGGTGTTCATCTATGTATCTCCTCCAACGATAATCGATATAATCTAGCACCGCCGGAGGAAAAATCGTGACTACAACTGCCAGCAATATGTATTCGTCAAACAGTGGTCTATCCCAAAGTGTTATGTATGCAGTTATGATTATGGCTCCACCTAAAATACTGGACATAATCCAAGCGATTTTCTTCTCCCACTTTTCAATTCTAGGCATATTCACCGCCTTGGTGAAACGGCATCTAAAATTATCAAAAATACGGCTGATCCCACCGGTATGCCGAGGTATGTCAGAAGATATAGCAACAAACGAGGATTGAGTAATCCTTGTCCCCCTCCACCTAACATCGCCATTACTGCAAGCATCACGACGAAGATGAGAGGCCCTGCAACACAAAGAGTAACGTAAAACTCCGCCAAAATTCCAAGGTTATCAGAGAATCGACGCATAGCAATTCGTTTTAATTTCATGTATTGACGCGATCGAGCCACAAGATACTTCGTTAAGCTTCCTCCAGAGCGAATAGTAGCGATGAAGCCTTCAAGCAGCTCTTTAAACTTTATAGAGGGCGTTCGATTAGCGGCAGACTCCAAGGCCGAAAAAATGTCAAAGCCGAAGAGTTCCACATCTCGTATTACGGTTTTAGCTTCATTTGAAACCGCCAGTGGGGCGTCAACTTGGGCCAAGGAACGAAAAATATGATCAGGAGGCACTCCTGCACCGGCTAATATTGCCATGTAACCTGTGGTGAAGGGAAGTCCATCCTCCAAGTTTCTTTTCAAACTATCTGCGCGATAAATGGGATAGACGTAAAAACCGATGATCGCTGAGGCTCCCGCGAACAAGCTTGCTCCTATTCCAAAGAGAAGTGAAGAAAATAAGGGAAAATGAAGAAATGAAATCAAGATGAAGGAAAATGTTGTAAGAAAAGAAATGGAAACCAGCAAAGTCATAAGGATAGCTAAGCTAACGTATGCCCTGAAGCTGACTCTCATTCCTGATTTTCGTAAGTTTTTGTCCATGTCTCTGAACAGATGTAAGAATCGAGCGGTTTTTTCCCCAACAACTCGATAAGCAAGCATGCATGCCTTCTTAAGGCTCTTTCTGGTGTCGCCTAAACTCAATGCGCTCCCATCCTTGCTTTTCGATAAATGCGGATAGGATTAGCGTAATATTCTCGAATTACGGCAGCAACATCAGTGTATCTCCGAATCTTATTTCTCACCATCCATTCTAACACCGTTTTTCTTCGATGGAGCTCCTCTTGAATTTTCTTGGAATCAAGCCCCAGTTTTTTCATGTTTCTCTCCAAAATGTAGCTTCGCCCAGAATACAAGAAAACATCATGCTTCGCATCCCATCGATACACATCATTTGTTAGAAGCTCCTTTGTCTTCGGATCCAGAGCCACCATCTCGGTCACAGTGAGAGCTCTTCTAGCGGGTTTCCCTTCGATCTCAGTCCGCAACTGAATCATCACCACGTCAATCATAGAGAGGAGAGGCCGTGGGATATTCATTGGCTCAGACTCCAAACGGTGAATAACGGCGTCCACAGATTCGGCATGAACAGTGCTCATGCCTAAATGCCCAGTGGCCATCGCCTGAAAAAGAGTGTAAGCCTCTTCGCCACGAACCTCACCTACAATGATATAGTCAGGTCTCTGCCTCACCGCCGCCTTCAAAAGATCAAACAGTGTAATGGCTCCGGTTGCTTTTTGTTCGGATAAAAACCCAGGGCGCACAATGGATGGAATCCAATTTTCATGAGGTAAATTAAGCTCAGCGGTGTCCTCTACGCTCACAATTTTTAATTCAGGTTTTATGAACATCGATAGACAGTTGAGCGTAGTCGTCTTCCCTGACGCCACTCCTCCTGCTACGAGGACAGATGCTCGATTTTCAATGGCATACCAGAAATACGCGGCCAGATCCGATGAAAGAGTGTTGAAGGAGATCAGATCTGAAATGGTGAGTGGATCCGCGCGAAACCGACGAATCGTAAATGTTGAGCCTCTTCTAGTGACTTCAGTTCCATAAGTGAGTTGGATACGACTCCCATCTGGCAAGGAGGCATCAAGCATTGGACTTGCGATAGAAACATTCTTTTTGGCGAGGTAAGCTAGCCGGATTATAAACGAATTCAGTTCGTTAACGTCCTTGTATATGATGTTCGTAGGCAGAGACTCGTATTCTCTGTGCCAAATGTATATGGGAATGTTGACGCCATCACCAGAAATATCTTCAATCAGATGGTCTTTCATGAAAGGGTCGATTTTTCCGTAGCCAATGAAGTCACGTACGATGTAGTACATGAACTTGTCGATAGCTTCCTCAGCAATCTTCAAGTGATAGCCCCTTATGACTTCTCGAACTTTGTTTTTCAGATACTCCTCAGCCCTTTCTCTCGTTTCAAGGTCTTTAAAATTGACATCTATCTCCTCCATCAGAAGAGCTTTAATCTCTTGGAGCAGAGCCTCTTCTTCTTTGAGAAGCGTAGGCTCAATTACTTCATACAATATCTTCTGCGTATTGGGCTGCCTAACAACTGCAGCGTAGACGTAGGGCTCATTTATGGGATAAACTTCTCGAAACATAGAAGGCTTTTTTTCTTTCACTGCCTTTGCTTCATGTACCATTTAGCGTTCACTCTCGCCGAT
>DAOVDC010000051.1 GCA_030669695.1 Candidatus Bathyarchaeota archaeon | reverse complement strand
CAAATGGTGTGGGTCTCTGTTTAGGGTATCACATATTTCTTTGTAGTTTCGAAAAATTGTTCGCATGCCAATAACATGGCAGCGAGGTTTAGGAATATCGAATCGTTTGTGTTCAAGCACTTCAGGTGGAAGTTGCGAACGCGCACGCTTCAGCATCTCCTCGTAATTCATCTTCATTGGTTCAACATCCCATACAGACTTGTCAAGTTAGCAATTGATTGATTCCTTTTAGGAGTTTCTATTCTTAGTACTTAAGCAAAGCGGTAAAATTTGGTGACTCTTACTAGATGTTTGATAGTCTTAGTTTGGTATAGCATGTGCTTAAAATGATGGAAAACTACAAGCTCGATGGTCTCTGGTCATTCTAGTCTGCCAGCGTTTTAACAAAGCTTAAAGAAAACGACTTAGAAATAGTCTTAACTTTCAGCGGTGAAAAAATGTGGCTAAATCCTTCACTCACCCTTACATTCCAAACTCTATTCCAAAAATAAAAGAGGAAATGATGAGGAGTATTGGAATCCAGAGCATAGAAGAACTTTACGCGGATGTTCCTCAAAGGTTTAAGTTGAAAAGAAGACTTGATCTCCCTAGCTCAACGTCAGAACAGGAAGTTAAAAGACTTGTTGAAACCATCCTATCCAAAAACAAGACTTTCCAAGACATGCCTATCTTTTTAGGCGCGGGTTGCTGGCCTCACTACGTGCCCGCAGCCGTTGAAACTACTATTCAACGAACAGAGCTCTTCACATCCTACACTCCATATCAATCGGAGGTTTCCCAAGGAATGTTACAAGCACTTTTCGAGTATCAAAGCATGATCTGCGAAATCACAGCGATGGAGGTAGCCAACTGCTCTATGTATGACTGGGCATCCGCTCTCGGTGAAGCTGTACGTATGACCGCTCGACTAACCCATCGAACCGAAGTCCTTATTCCCAAATTTATTCATCCCGAAAGAAAAGCGACACTGCAAACGTACACCGAGCCTATAGGAATACGCATCAAGTCTGTCGGCTATGAATCAGAAACTGGACAACTTGATATTGAAGACTTGAAAGCAAAGATTTCAGGAAAAACCGCCTCCGTGTATGTCGAAAACCCAGCATACCTTGGTTTTATTGAAACGCAAGCTGAAGACATCGCTGAAATAGTACACGACCACGGGGCATTGTTCATCGTTGGAGTTGACCCCACCTCCCTTGGCGTATTGAAACCACCAGGTGAATACGGCGCGGACATTGTGGTCGGTGAGGGCCAACCGCTTGGAAATCCCATGAACTATGGCGGACCGTTACTTGGTATATTTGCTTGCCGGGACGACGTGCGACTAATCAGACAACTGCCCGGCCGCACAGTTGGTATGACGAACACTGTTGACGGAAAGAAAAGAGGATTCTGTATGGCTCTACAAACTAGGGAGCAACATATTAGAAGAGAGAAGGCTACATCCAACATCTGCTCTAACGAATCTTTATGTGCGGTTGCCTCTGCAGTTTACTTAGCCTTGCTTGGCCCTAGGGGCATGAGAGAGTTAGGTGAAGCAATCCTGTGCAAAGCGCGTTACGCGATGCAGCTTTTGGCGAAAATAGATGGAATCACAACGCCTATGTTCAAGTCTGCGCACTTCAAAGAATTTACAGTGAATTTTGATCAAACGGGGAAAACCGCGCGCGACGTACATGAAAGGCTTTTGCAACGTCAGGTTCACGGAGGAAAAAATATTGCGAAGGAGTTTCCCGAGTTGGGTGAAACCGCGTTGTACTGCGTCACTGAAATGCATTCGAAAGAGGATGTTGATCGCCTCGCTTGGGCTTTAAAGGCAATTTTGGAGGAGAAATCGTAAATGTTTAGGCAAGCACGTTGGAATGAACGAATAATCTTCGAGTTAGGGTGCTCTGGAAGAAGAGGCTGCACTATACCGAAAGTTGAGAAGGAAATTCAACGTGTAGTCGGAGAAGTAAAGGCATTTGTGCCGGAGAAGTTGCGACGGAAAACGCTTCCAAAGTTGCCTGAGCTTTCAGAGGTAGAAGTGGTAAGGCACTACGTTCGTTTGTCTCAGATGAATTTTGGTGTTGACTCGGGCTTTTATCCGCTGGGAAGCTGCACTATGAAATATAACCCGAAAATCGATGAAGTCCTCGCTAATTTGCCTTCTATAACCTTGATTCATCCATATCAAGATGAACGAACGGTTCAGGGCGTGCTTGAAACGATGTATCGGCTCTCTAGATGGCTGGCAGAGATTACTGGCACACACGAAGTGAGTTTGCAGCCGGCAGCTGGGGCTCACGGAGAATTCTTGGGTACGTTGATCATGCGAGCATATCACAAATTGAACGATGAGCTTGAAAAGAGAACTGAACTTGTTGTGCCTGATTCGGCACATGGCACTAATCCTGCGAGTGGAGCTATGGGAGGGTTCAAGGTTGTGGTCGTTCCTTCCGATGAGGATGGTTGTGTTGATCTTGAAGCGTTAAGAGCCGCTGTTTCAGGACGTACAGCAGGGTTGATGTTGACAAACCCGAACACACTAGGGATTTTCGAGAAAAACATTGAAGAAATCGCAAAGATTGTTCATGAGGCTGGTGGACTGCTGTATTATGATGGTGCGAATCTTAATGCGATTCTTGGGAAGGTGAGGCCTGGAGACATGGGGTTCGACATCGTGCACATGAATATACACAAAACCTTTGGAACTCCTCATGGTGGTGGAGGTCCGGGAGCAGGTCCTATCGGAGTGTCCGAAGAGCTCGAAAAGTTTTTGCCAGTTCCGAGAATAGTGTTCGATGGTAAACAGTATCGTCTAGACTATGACAAGCCACACAGCATTGGTAAAATCAGAGGCTTCTATGGAAACGTTGGGGTTCTGCTGAAGGCGTTCGCTTACATTCTTAGCTTAGGCGCGGAGGGGCTTGAAGAAGTGGCGGAGGTTTCTGTGTTGAATGCTAACTATGTTATGAAGAAGCTGGAGAAGATTCGCGGTTTTGAGCTTCCTTATGCTCGGGGACGACCGAGAAAACATGAGTGTGTTATTAGTGCCAAGAAACTGTATAAAGAGACTGGGATACATGCGCTTAACGTTTCTAAGAGGATTTTGGACTATGGCATGCACGCGCCGACAATATACTTCCCGCTTATAGTTGACGAGGCGCTGATGATTGAGCCAACTGAATCTTTTGAGAAGGAGGAGTTGGACAGGTTTGTTGAGGTGATGAGAAAGATATCGGATGAGGCGTATTCAACTCCTGATGTTGTTTTGGAAGCTCCGAAGAATACGGCGGTAACTCGTTTGGATGAGGTTAAGGCTTCGCATCCGAAGACTATGGTTTTGAGTTGGAGGATGTATCTAGAAAGGGTCAAGAAGGTGAAGAGGTCAGGGCGGTAACGCACTGTTCATTCGATAATACCCGTCAACTTAGAATATGGCAATACCAAAAAGTAGTTTGCGAAGGTATCTTCACAATGCGTTACGTTCTCCTACACTAAGGAATTACAGCACAGGGCCTATTTGGTTCATATGGTAGACCTGGTAGAAACCGTCACACATGCACGCCATATCAAACAACCTCAGCTTCCAAATAAGTCGGAAAAACCCCAACCACTCTAACATCCACAAACCTCCCAAGTAAAAACTCATCACTCCTCACCACAACAGGCTTGTAAGCAAAATTCCGCCCAACCCACGGCGCCGGTTTCTTCCCTTTTTCGTCAATAAGTATCTCTCCTTCCCAGCCCATCCAAGCTTCGTTTTTCTCAAACGAAACCTTTCTCGCCAACTCGGCCATCCTTCTACTTCTCACCTTTACTTCCTTAGGCGGAAGCTGCTTCATTTTTGCAGCAGGCGTGCGCGGTCTCGGGAAAAACTTGGAGATATTAACAATATCAGGTTGAACCTCCTCAACAAGCTGCACTGTATGCTCAAAAGCATCTCGACTTTCACCCGGAAAGCCACAGATAACATCGGTAGCCACCGTTATCTTGGGAAACTTTTTCCTGAATGTATAAACAACCTTCTTAAAATCCTCCACAGAATAGAAACGATTCATAAGCCTCAAAATCCTGTCGTCTCCACTCTGAACGGGCAAATGCAAAAACTTGAAAATCTTCTCATCTCTATAAGCATCAATCAAGTCATCCAACAATTCCATTGCACAATTCGGTGTCATCATGCCAACACGAACAAAGAACTTCTCTTTAATTTTACAAACTTCGCTAAGTAAATCCACGAGACTGGTTGCTAGGTCTTTTCCATAACACGCTGTGTCTTGGGAAGTCAGCCATATCTCATTAACGCCGGAAGCAAGATCGCGTTGCACCCTTTTAACTATCTCGCTTGGTGCATAACTTCTCAAATGTCTCCTCGCAAAGAGAACACAGCAATAAGAGCACGACCCCGAGCAACCATAGTTAATCGGCACTATCCCAACAGCTTCGTTTACAGGAGTTTTGGGAAGATCAAGACTCGGCTTCGAATCATACTTCAACATAACAACCTTTTGTCCGCGACTCACATTATCTACAGCCTCAACGATTCCAGAACCAGGAGCTGGTCCTAACACACCATCAAACTTGACCTGAGCCTTCAACCTCTCAAAATTTATCAGAGGCAAACAACCAGTTACGATGAGCCGCTTATCTTCCGAGACTCTTCTCAAAACGTCTATCATCCGATTTTCCGTAGGAGACTTCACTGCACAAGTATTGTAAATCAAAATGTCTGCAGCCTGAACGTTTTCAACAATTTCATAACCAGCCTGCGAAAGACAACCAACAATACATTCCCCATCAGCAATATTTGTCGAGCAACCAAAACTCTTAACATAAACTCGTTTGCCCCTTTTAGTCATCAGCTTCTTTCCACTCCACTATAACGACGCTTCAAAACATAGTAACCTACACATAAGACGTTATTTTAGTCATATAAGAAAAGTATAAAAAACATTCCGAAAAATCGCCGCCATTTTCACATAAAAACGCAGCGGACTAAAAGAAGGTCGTGAGAAAGCTTTATAAGGACATACCCTTGCATGATCGAAATATATTTACTTCTTAACACATAGCAATATAACTCTCTACGCAGCTTTTCTTGTTTTCACAGACGTTACTGAACAGGAGGGATACGAGACGAGATTAATTACATTATATCTCCCCGAGCCTTACATCCGAGCGTTAGATCGATTGGTACAAGAAAAATTTTATCCCAACAGAGCTGAAGCTATCCGAGTAGCGGTTCGAGATCTTCTCAGCATTGAGGCATGGGGGAGAAAGCCAAATGGCTAGGTCAAACAGTGAGGCTTTGCAGTTAACTTGGCAAAACACAGTCCAGGAGAACCGTAAACCAGGCCACTGCCGCATCGTGGTTGTGGGCGTGGGAGGTGCAGGGAATAACACAGTTACTCGGTTAATGGAGATGAACGTGAAGGGTGCAGAGTGCATAGCCATTAACACTGACTTACAGCATCTCAACACGGCGCGTGCCGCCCATAAAATATTGATTGGAGAAGAGGTGACTCGAGGTTTCGGAGCTGGGGGAGATCCCGAGGTTGGCAGAGCTGCGATTGAGGAGTCAGAGAAGCGGGTGGAGGAGATTCTCAGAGATGTTGATGTAGCGTTCGTCGCAACTGGTTTGGGCGGTGGGACTGGAACGGGTGCAGCTCCGATGGTGGCGAAGATTGCTCGGCGTAAC
>DAOVDC010000072.1 GCA_030669695.1 Candidatus Bathyarchaeota archaeon | reverse complement strand
TTCTTAACAAGCCGCCTGAGAACCTAAGCTTCCTTGTCTCGCATAGATTGATTCCACCTGCTATGGAGCTTCTTCTCGGCGTAGAAGGCTTGCAAATAAATGGTTTCATAGCGCCTGGACATGTTTCCACTATTATTGGAGTGAAGGCTTATGAGATGTTTCCTAAGGTTTATCATATGCCAACTGTTGTGGCTGGTTTCGAGCCTCTGGATGTCCTTTTTGCCATTTCTATGTTGCTTAAGCAAATAAGAAACGATGAGGCTTTGTTGGAAAACGAGTATCCTCACTGTGTTAAGTGGGATGGAAACGTTAAGGCTCAACAATTAATCGAAAAAGTGTTCAAGGTAGTGGACGAACGTTGGAGGGGGCTGGGAACGATACCTTCCTCTGCACTGGTGCTTAGAGAAGAATTCGTGTCGTATGATGCGAGAAAAAAGTATGACATAAAGATTGAAGGTTCCAGAGACTTGTTGCCGGGTTGCCTCTGCCACTTGGTTATAGTTGGAAAGATTAATCCTCCCGAATGTCCTCTTTTCATGAAGGCTTGTACGCCACAGACTCCGAAAGGTGCGTGTATGGTTTCTAACGAGGGTACATGTAGAATATGGGCTAAACATAAAATTACGGAATGATGAATAACTAAAAATACTTTCGGCTTGTGAAAGCTTTCATAGGTATAATTCATAATAGTAACTATTAATGCTTGGAGGAGGGTTTGACCTGATGGAAGAACCAAGGAAGCATACGGGGAAATGTGTAGACTGTGGCTCTCCTTTGGAACTCTATGAGCTTGATTTCAAAAAACATAGAAAAGTGCTCAAGTGTCAACGATGTGGCTTGTTTCATCTTTATAAGAAGGATTTCTTTGGCAAATGGAAGCTGGTGAAGGCTGCGAAGGTTTCTGGTTTATGGGATAAATGATTTTGTTGGGGAAGTGGAAAACGATAAATGCAGAGGCAAAAGACAATCATATGCCGAAATGATAGAGCAGGACTATTGATAATATGGGGCAAGACTTCTGTCGGATGACAGATAAGGCACGTGAGCCAACCGAAGAAGAAATAGTGAGTTTCATAGGAGAACAGGCAAAAGAAGCTTGGCTGGAGATAAGACAATTCCTCGAAGACCGCTATGATCTGGTACCTGAAACAATATTTTATGGAACAAAGTACGGATGGACGATTCGTTACCGCAAGGGTGGCAAGACTTTATGCTCGCTTTTCCCTGAAATAGCTATGAATAGCTACGAAATGCTTAACCTTTTAATAGTTAGTAGCTACGTATACTTTTTTGCATGCATGCATTCGGGCAACTAAAGATGCGATCTGACAAAACCTTCAATTCTAGCCAATTCGATTCTCACCGCGTCTTCTGCCTCTCCGGGTTCAGGATTGTCCTTAATTGAACCGTAACGGGAATTTAACGCCAGATCATAGAGCCGTTCGTATTCCAGGGCGATTTCGCCTAGATGAAGAACAACCGCTTTATTTCTCTCTTCGTGGTCTTCACAATAAAGACTATGTTTTTTTATAAGATAGGCAGCAACAAAATGAAGGGCGCTATAGAAAGCTACAGTAGAAACCCAGTCCGGGAATTTATCTGCTAAAGCTATTAGACGGTTAATAACAAAATCTTTGTTACGCTCAGCTTTTTCTAGGTGGGCTTCTGGGCGAAGTCTAAACATACCGCTGATACCCTTCCGAAACTATTTCGTGTAGAGGTCTCCCTCTCCTTCTAATAATACGGAAGTTAAACAATAAATCAACATACTTTGTCGTCAAATCCCTAAGAGCGCTATAAATTCGATACTCTAGTTTTCTGTCGCTGGCTGGAATAACAATCATAAGATCGATTATGTAGTCCGGAGGCCGATTTTCTACTTCTCGAACGCTATAGTAAAAATTGATATCTTCTGGAATCTCTCCTAACTTCCGATCGAAGAATAGAAGAGCCAAGTCCTTTCTTGACAGAGGAGCAAATGTTTTGCTACCGACATGCCATGTAGTGTGCAGAGTAGACGTTATGTCGCTTGTCTTGATTTTGCGTGCATCTCGGGGTGGCGGAATAATCCTCAAGGGAAATTCCCATTTCAATTGAGGATATAGCTCTTCAAGTAAGTGCACCCACGTTAAATCAGCTTCTTCGGGAGAGATAAGAATATTGAGAGAGCCCCGAAGGT
Source organism: Candidatus Bathyarchaeota archaeon (assembly GCA_030669695.1). Next base: position 2,351 of record DAOVDC010000072.1, on the reverse strand, counting down.
GGTCTTCTACAAGGTTTAGCCTATACCGTAACCTTTCGTGAGAAGTATTATCCTTTAGGGAAAGAAATGCAACTTTCTCAGCGCTGCGCATCATTTCATCACTTAACTTTTTCTTCAGTTTTTTTGGTTTGTTCTTCTTTGGCCTCTATTTGCCGATTGAGCAAGTCCCTTAATTGTCTTGCTACTGTTTCACTCATCACTACTTCTGCTTGAACAAACTGAGGAAGTTGGAATACTGCAACCTCTTTAGCTTTGTCAGGTGGTGCGAGTGCATGAGTGTAGAACATTAGTCTGAAATCGAAGGGGGTGAAGTTTGCAAATGCCCCAGTAACGTATATTTGTCTGAATCCTTCTGCTTTTGCCATCAAAGGTTTAGGTGGTGGAGGTTTCTTTTTCTCTGTCATTAAAGACTACCTAAGGGAATTAGACGATATAAATGTTTAAGAACTTTACTACGCTTACATACATATCGGAGGATGAGACATTCAAATACATTCTACACGCGCGCTGTATGCATGCATGCAATGTCTCTACAAAACAAACTTTGATGCATTGAGTATAAACCTAACACGCCTAACCCAATCGTGCCGCCTACAACCAAATTAACGAGAAAACTGCTATACAACAGAGAATACTGCACACCTGTCAAAAAAACGACAAACACTAACACCACAAGCAATTCCTTCATACTCAACCCCAATCTTCTCGAACATATTCCCTGAGAAAGGTGGATTTACAGTTCTGATAGTTCTCGGCAAGAAAGAATCCGAAAAAGCTCTTTCAATACGAGATGAATTGAGTTCCAAAATTCATAAGCTTTTGGGGAACACGGAACAATTGCACGATGGACGCTGGCTATGGATTAGATTATTAACGACAAGCGACACCGATGACGTAAAGAAACTTTTGCAAATAAAAAGAAAGCTAAAGAAGACTTGAATTATGCATGCATGACCAGCTAGCATATTCTTGGTATGGGGTCTCCGATTGGTGGTGCGAGGATTCTTTTTCCGCCTACTGCGGTTTTGAGAACGACTTCATCGAATTCTTTAGTTGTTTCACCTACGATTTGGGCGTTTTTGCCTTCATCTGTCTCTTTCAGCGCTGCTAAGACTTCTTCTGCCTTCTGCGGAATCACTCCTATTACTACTTTGCCTTCGTTTCCAACTTCGAGCGGGTCGATGCCTAACATTTCGCAGGCAGCCCTAACGTCTCTGCGCACGGGGATTTTCTCCTCGTTTACCATGATTCCAACCTTCGACTTTTCGCTTAGTTCACTTAACGTGTTGGACAAACCGCCTCGGGTAGGGTCTTTCATCGCTATGATTCCTCCAACGTTCAAGAGGCCCGTAATCAGCTTGTTGAGTGGAGCTACGTCGGATGTGATTTGGCTTCCAAAGTCGTATCCTTCTTGAGATGACAACACGGCTAGTCCGTGGTCTCCCACAGTGCCGGAAACTATGATTTTGTCTCCTTCTCTTAAGTTGGAGTCGAGAATCCATTGGGCGTCAAAGGAGCGATGTTTCTTCACTTCCGCGATGTTTCTTTCTAACGCTTCGTTTCGTTTGCCTATTCCTGACGTGTTGATGACGCATCCTCCTAAGGCGCCTTTTTCAACAACCTTTGTGTCACCTGTAATGATGTAAACATCTGCTTCCCTGCAAGTTTCGTTCATGCTCTTCAAAATCTTTTCAAACTCAGCCATTAAAAGGCCCTCCTCTAACACGAAGCCGCAAGAAAGTGCAATTGGTTCCGCACCCATTACCGCAATATCGTTGACAGTGCCAGCGACTGCTAGTCTTCCAATGTCTCCGCCTGGAAAGAATATAGGCTTCACCACGTGTGAGTCAGACTTCAAAACTATGTCGCTGATCACTGCCGCATCGTCTAGCGCTTCCAACGGAACCTCAGCGCCGCTTCCGCCGAGATATTTTAACACGTACTTTTTGATCAGGTCGTTCATTATGGCTCCGCCAGCACCATGAGCCATAGTGATTTGTTTCACGACCAAGCTCCCCTCACAACATTGAAAACATGCTGTCTTAAGAGTCTTATCAATATCTCTGCAGTCATGAATACATTAAAGTTCAAAGCGTCGATTAATGTTTAAATAACAGTTTACATCGCCTAAATACTCTTCAAAGGGTTTGCTGTATACTCCTCTGCGTGGATGAAACAAGATGCCTATGAAACTGCTGAAAACCGAGACAGAAAAAGAACTCGTAGTCAAGAGAATTTTACACACAAAAAACTACTCTTTAACCTTGGATAAGACGTTGTGCACGGGATGTGAAATCTGCAAGGAAATCTGTCCCAAAGAGGCCATTGAAATCAAAACGTTTCCTAAAGTG
>DAOVDC010000070.1 GCA_030669695.1 Candidatus Bathyarchaeota archaeon | reverse complement strand
CCTAGTGTTAGAGAAAGATTTGGCGAAGGATCAGCGTCAATAGCGATTGTTTTAAGTCCTTTGCTTGCGAAGAAGTATGCTAAGCCTCCAGCGATCAGAGTTTTACCTACGCCGCCCTTACCCGAAACTGCAATTTTCACTTGATTTTCACCGTTTTGGTTAAGTCTCTTCGTGTTTATTTACGTTTTCTGAAGTGTAGGAGCTCATCTTTCTCGCATCCAACATTTCAGCTCTTCTCTTCAAGACCTTAAGGTTCAAGGTACCCCACTTTTCTATTCAAATCTGACTAACACCACACCTTGAGGCAAGTTCATTGTTCACTGGCTAGTTCCCTTTGCGAAGCTTAGCCCGTCAGCTGCCTCGTAAGACACCGCTCTCCTGAAAAGACGCCAAGAAATAATCTGTGTTCTTAGTTAATAAGATTCTCACTGCTTGCGTAGCGTGACGGTTATTTCACTAGGCTCACGTATTTAGCCTAATGCTCACTGAGTATGCGACCTAAGATAGGCTTTTAAGAACAAATGAGAAACTAGGGAATGTGAATAGATATTAGGGGAGAGAAGGTGTCTTGCCCTCTGAGAAGCCAAGAATTGTTGTTCCAAGCCCTCATTCTACTGTAATGAGAGAGATTCAGCTCATCAACAGAGATGAAGAGATGCAAGTTCTTAAGGAAGCTGCTGACAGAGCAGCTAGTGGACAAGGCGGTGTTGTTCTTCTTTACGGAGAGGCTGGGATCGGAAAGACAAGGCTAGCTAGAGAGCTGGGGGCTTATGCACGTTCCCAAGGCATGCAAGTTTTATCTGGTAGATGCCCGGCACTGTTCAGGATGGATGGTGTTCCTCCTTATGTTCTCTGGGAAGAGGTGATTAGAGACTATTTTGAGGTTTGCACTCCTGAGCAATTATATAACGTGATTGGCTTTTATCCAGCTGAAGTTTGTAAGCTGGTTCCCGAACTCAGCCAAAAGCTTAGGGTAATCCCAAAGTCTCTGCCCATAAGCCCCGAGCACGAACGTAACAGACTTTTTGAGGCCGTTTCGCAGTTCATCACCAATATCTCTAGAGAAACCCCATTATTGGTCATCCTTGACGATTTGCAGTGGACTGATCAGTCTTCGCTTTTGCTGTTGCATTATTTGGCTCGTGGAGTCTACAAGGAGCCTCTGCTCCTTCTAGGTGCCTATCGCGACACTCACATTAACGAAAGACATCCCTTGTCTCCTGTTCTAACCGAACTTAACCGGCAACGCTTACTTCAGTCCATCCCTTTGAAACGCTTGTCATTGGACGATGTTTCAGAGATGATTAAGCAGATTCTGAGACAGGACGATGTTCCTAGGGATTTTCTTAGACTGGTTTATGAGAAGACGAGGGGTAATCCTTTCTTTGTCGAGGAAGTGATAAAGTCCCTGAAAGAAGACGCAGTCATCTACGGCAAGGGGAAGAAATGTAAGATTAAGGAAGTTTCAAGGATTGAGTTCCCAGAAACCATTAAGAGCGTCATAAAGAAGAGGATAAGCCGATTGGATGATGAAGGTCAACGAGTCTTGACTGTGGCTTCTTTTATTGGAAAGGATTTCACTTTTGAAGGTTTGTGCGGAGTCACTGGCTTTGAAGAGGATGAACTGCTTGAAATAATGGAGAAAATGCTGAAAACAGGATTGATTAGACAGAGGGTTATCCGCGGAGGAGACGTGTGTTCCTTTGCCGACATCATTGTGAGAGATGTTGCTTATGAAGAAGTTAGCCCTTTGAAGCGCAAGAGACTACACGGTGTTGTGGGACACGCTTTAGAAAAGGTGTACGCTAAAAACATTGATGAACATCTGGGAGAACTAGCCTTGCACTTTCTTGAGAGTGGAAATAAAGAAAAGGCGCTTGACTATTTTTTGAAGGCTGGGGAAAAGGCTGCGAATATCTATGCCAACAACGAAGCTACTTCCTACTTCCAGTCTGCGCTTGATCTTCTTGAAGACAAGGAAGATAAGATTCGGGAAAGAGGACGAATTCTTGAACGGCTTGGAGACATAAAAAAACTCGTCGGAGAATATGATGCCTGCATCAAGTATTGGAATGACGCATTGCTTTTGAGGATACAACTATATGAGAAAGAAAAGATTTCAAGACTACACCGAAAAATGGCTAACGTTCTTTGGCTCAAGATAGGCAACACGGAAAAAGCCAAGGAACACCACGATAAGGCTTTGAAGATCCTGGAAACCGAGCCTGAAAGCGTTGAATTGGCAAGTGTCTACGAGGATATGGCGTCTCGCCTTTCCATGATTGGAGATCTGAATAAGGCTCTTTCTTACGCTGAGAAGGCGCTTGAGCTCGCCAAGAAACTGAACGCTTATGAAGTCATCGCAAGTTCGTGCGCTTGTTTGGGAAGTATCGTGGGATGGCGTGGAGACCGGAAGAAAGGCCGTGAATGCTTGGAGAAGGCGTTGAAAATAGCACTCGATCACGATTATGTGGAAACCGCATTGTCAGCATATAATGACATTGCTGCAGCACTCCCAGTAGAAGAAGATGAAAGACGCTTGGAATATTTAGAAAAAGGATTCGAACTGGCGAAAAAGGTTGGGAATATTTTCTGGAGATCTTGGATTGGCGCCAACCTAGCAATGTCAGCGTATATTGGCATGGGAGACATGACAAGAGCAGTTCTCTTGGCGGAAGAGTCAGTTACGTTGGACAGGAAAGCCAGCAACCTGAGTCACCTTTCCTTTTCTCTAGATGTTCTTGGATTTGCTCACCACGTATTGGGAGAATGGGACAAAAGCGAACAATACTACAAAGAAGCTTTAGACACATCAAAAAGGGTAAACCAGTTTCAACAAATCGCTTACAGTTATGGATTTCTAGGATTGTTCCATCATGATAAACGAGAATACGCCAAAGCAAGAGAATTCTATGAAAAAATGAGTGAGGTCTTTGAAAAAGCTGGAGCAAAATCCCAACAAATGAGCACCTCTCACTGGATTATTTGGACATATATAGAGCTTGCGGAAATCGAGAAAGCCAAGAACTCACTTGACAACCTGAACAAGTTTGCTGTCGAAATAAAGAATAATCGGCTCATCGCTAGGGCGGATGTGCTGAGAGCGTCACTGTTCCGTGCACAGAAGAAATGGAAAGAATCTATCGAGTATTTCGAGAAGAGCCTTAAGGAGTTCGACGCTTTGAATGCAAGACGATGGAATCTCTACACCTTCGCCAAAAGGGTTCTCTACGAATACGCTCGAGTGCACCTAGAAAGAGACCAAAAGGGCGACAGAGAAAAGGCTAGCAACCTGCTCAACGAAGCATTAGAAATATTCCAGAAAATGGGCGCCAGAAAAGACATAGAAAGAACGAGGTCAAAACTGGCTTACTTAGAAACTGGACATGAAATGATCAAGCCTGAACCTGTCGCAGTTCTTCCACGCCATGTTTCCACAGGATATGGAGATCTTGATGATTTGTTGTTTGGCGGCCTACCCAGAAATTATGCGGTCATATTGACCTCACCTTCTTGTGACGAAAGGGACTTGCTGATTAAGAGGTTCCTGAAAACAGGGGCGAAAGAGGGGGAAATCATCTTTTACGTTACCATAGAGGCGAGCGGAGTGAAGAACCTAGTGGAACAATTTAAGTCAAACTTTCACCTCTTCATTTGCAATCCTCAGGCAGACAAAATCATCGAAAGCCTACCCAATGTGCTCAAACTGAAGGGCGTCGAAAACCTTACTGATATCAGTATTGCTTTATCCTCAGCTTTCCGCAGACTTAACAAAGCACCCAGTGGACCCAGAAGAGCTTGCATCGAAATCATATCAGATGTCTTGTTGCAGCATCATGCGATTTCTACCAGGAGATGGTTGACTGCACTTATCCCAAAATTGAGATCAAGAGGCTTCACGACCCTCGCAGTGATGGATCCTGGAATGCACACCCCACAAGAAGTGCGTGCAGTTCTAGGCTTGTTCGATGGAGAAATGAACATCTACGAGAAAGAAACCGAGAAAGGTTTAGAAAAATTCCTGAAAATCAAGAAAATGACCAAACAGAAATACTCGAAAAGTGAACTGCCTCTGCAAGAAGAGTAGCTACAAGAATAAAACGTACGCTTGCGGAATTGGGAAAAAATGGGGTTTGTGCGGGAGACATCTCCACTTGGTGTAGCGTTCAAATCCCTGCGATCTCTTTAGATTAGGCTATAAGGTCCTTGGAATTATGCCTGCTAGAATATTGTGTGATTCATAATATTGAGTATTTATTTTGAATCTAGTCTTTCGATTCATAAACCTTGTATGTCTCGAAAAGCATTGTTTTGAGTGAAATATTGCAGATGTGTGATGAGGTTTCAGGAAATGACACAATTAGCTAGACGTAGGAATATTGTCCGCATAGAGATTTCTGACGATAGAGTCCCAACAGGCATAGAAGGTTTGGATGATTTAATTGAAGGAGGATTGCCTAGAGCATGTATGATTATTCTGGCTGGATCGCCTGGTTCGGGAAAAACAATTGCTTCAGCACAATTCCTTCACTATGGTGCAACTGTGTTCAGCGAAAGCTGTGTTTATGTCTCATTTTCA
>DAOVDC010000023.1 GCA_030669695.1 Candidatus Bathyarchaeota archaeon | reverse complement strand
TCAAGATCAACCGGTCCGCCGAGGCTTCCAGAGGCAACAATATTCTGAATCTTTATCTCCGGCTTTCCGATGATGATTATGCCAGCTGATCTTAGCTCTCTGGCGACCTTCAGGATAGCTCTTCTAGCCTCCCTCTCTGACTTGGCGCCTGTGCACACCATCTTTCCGTTTTTGAAGATGAGGGTGCACGTCTTGGGTTTCTTCAGCCTAAAGGCGAGTCCAGGGAACACGCTTGGTCGGTACTCAACGTGTGGAAAAGCCCTCACTATGGCGTCCAAGTCAAGGGTTTGATTAAAGGTAGCTGAGGCCACGACGTTCTGAATGCGAATTTCCCTCACCTCAACCTTCAAGAGACGTCCACCATCATGTCAGGACGTGTCGTCATAGACAACACGTGAAACGATAACTGTTTCGGTTCACCCTAAGAAGTTCTTAAATAAACCGCGAGGGTTCTTAAGAGGTCCTCAGAATGGACGGGATGCATGCATGCTTTGAAGAATGGTTTGAACGGCACGACGAAGACTTTGATATAGACTGGGAGAAGCAAAAATGAATGTTCCCGACCATGCATACATGGATGAAGATATACATTGTTTTTGTAGGTTCTACGGAGGAGTTAATGTTGGAGTTAATGGAAGAACCTACAAAATAGAGTCATGCATGCCAGAGGCAATATTCAAATTTTTGTGTCTCGTCTATATAATTAATGTTAAAAGAATTGTAATGGGTACAAAATGAAAATTTGGTGCTTGATAGACGCCTTTATGAACAATGATTTCAAGGTAATTCTGAGGTTTTATGACGCCTCAGCCGATGAGATAATAGAGGTTAGAGACAGCAAATACAAGCCTTACTTTCTCATACCCTATCCGCTTAGCGAAAAAGACGAATACACTGTTGACCGAATCTTAGGAAAAGTCTCAACGATTGAAAAGCGAGATGTGTTCACTGATAGAATGAGAACGATAGCCAAGATTGAAATCAAAACCCCTGATCACATTAAAAAATTCGGCAAAATGTTTGAGAATGTTTGGGAGAACGAAATAGAGTTCAGTCGTGGATACGTTTATGATTACGGCCTAGTTTTTGGCTCGCAATATGTCTTACAAGGGAACCGTCTGGCATCTTTTTCAAATGTTCCTGAGAAGGAGAAGAAGTTTGACAGAATCTTTGCTGAAGTGAAGAAAGCTGACCCATTAAAATATGTTCAGCTGAAAGAGTTCTTCGACTTGTGCTATCAACCGATACCGCAGATTAATCCAGAAATTTTGGGAATACACGGAAAAATTGACCCTAAACGGTATTACCTTACGTTTATGCTGTCGAGAATAGCAAACCTACCGGTTCCCGAGGCTTATTCTAACAGACGCGTAAGCGAATGGATAAAATCCATGATATACACGTATCTGAGAAGAAACAACTTTCTGATTCCCACGTCAAAAGAGCTGAGGAAAGGAGAAAAACTGAAAGAATCAGTTCCTGGAGCCCTGACGATCACGCCGAAGAGTGGAATCTACTTCAACACGGTCGTAACCGACTTTGAAAGCCTCTATCCAAGCTGTATCGACAGCTACAATTTGTCATACGAGACGGTTGACTGCAAACACGAAGAGTGTAGAGACCGCAGAATTTCAGAATTAGACCACCACGTTTGCGTAAGGAGAAGGGGCTTCTACTCGGTGATAATCGGGGCATTGAAGGACCTACGAATCCACTGGTTTAAACCTCTTTCAAAGAACCCTTCAATATCAAAACATGAACGGCTTTTAGCCGAAGCATTAGCCAAACTACTAAAACTAATATCAGTTTCTAGCTACGGCGTCACCGTGAGAATCCATGGACTCGCGTCCACACCATTAGCTGAATCCATAACGGGTTACGGGCGTTACGCTCTGCAAACGGCATGGAACATGGCTGAAGAACATGGCTTACATCCAACCTACGGAGACACGGATTCTATATTCTTAGACAACCCATCTGAAAAAGAAGTGAAAAGGTTAGTCGGAACTGTGAAGGAGAAGCTTCGACTAGATTTAGCTGTTGAAAAAGAGTATTCGCTCTGCGTGTTGTCTGAAGCCAAAAAGGCGTATTTCGGCATCTTAAAAGATGGAACACCCGACATTAAAGGGCTAACAGTAATCAAGTCCAATTCACCCGAGTTTTTTCTAAGAGTGTTTCGAAACTGCGTTAAAGAGTTAAGTCACGTGAAAAACCTAGAAGAATATGAGCTGGCAAAGAAAAGAATCGCAGCAATTGCTCAAAAAGCAATTAAAGATTTGAGACAAAGAAGAATTGAACTCAAAGACTTGGAGTATTCTGTGCAGCTTTATTTTGACCCGAAACAAAAGGTTAGATTGGAGGAAGCGTTACATCAGCCATACCAGTGTGCCGTTCAACTCATCGACGCTGGCGTGGAAGTAAGCAAGAGAGACACGGTTTCATTCGTAAAAGTTAACCCGTTTAACTATAAGGGAAAAAAATTTACCGTGAAACCCACAGCCCATGTAAAGGGCTTGTCAGAAGTAAACGTTAAGGACTACGTTCGAAACCTCAGAACAGCGTTAGGTCAAACGTTTAGCCCAATGAACATAGAATTTGAAATGAAAAAGGACAAGAAGATATCGGATTGGTTTGGTACTAACAGATAAATCATATAAACCGTAAGAACTGGTATACCCTGTTCACTTAGGTGAAAAGACAGTTACGACCTAGATTTTCTGCTTCCTATGTACTTACCAATTTCTACAGCAAAGAATACGAACGCTGTAAAGCCTATCGTCACAATCCAATTGAACATGTCTGGATACGTTATATCAAACACGGCGTGTAGTTGAGGAACGTAGAGTACAACAAACTGAAGGGCTGCTGATGAAAGTATAGCGAGCCACAAGAACTTGTTTCGAAATACACCAACCTTAAAAATTGTGTGTTTCAGCGAGCGTGCGTTCAAAGCATTCGCCAGTTCCATAAAAACCATACCATTAAACAGCAGCGTTCGGGCTTTTACTTCTGCTTCAGCATTTAACCATGGTTGATGGTAGACAAAGCTTGCTAAAAGTAGTATCGACATTAAAATCGGAACCGCGGTTAAGTACAGTTTCACGTCTCTTGAAAAAATGCTCTCGTTAGGGTCTCTTGGTTTTTTCTCCATAATATCTGGGTCTCCCGGGTCCACGCCTAAGGCTAGAGCTGGCAAACCGTCTGTTGTTAGGTTGACCCATAAAAGTTGTATAGCCGTGAGAGGGAGAGGCAAGTTAACGATTATAGCGACGCACATTATCAATATTTCCATGATGTTGCAGCGCAGTAGATACGCCAAGTATTTTCTAATGTTGTCGTAAATCTCTCGTCCTTCTTTGACAGCTCCCACAATCGTAGCGAAATTATCATCCATCAACACCATATCAGATGCTTCTTTCGTGACCTCTGTACCTGAGATTCCCATGGCAACTCCCATGTCAGCCATTTTTAGAGCAGGAGCATCGTTTACACCGTCCCCAGTCATCGCACAGATGTGCCCTTTCTCTCTTAGAGTCTTTACTATTCTCACCTTATGTTCCGGCGAGACTCTAGCATAAATTGCCACGTCATCGACAATTCTTTCAAATTCCTCATCGTTGAGCTTGTCTAGTTCCGCTCCAATCAAGACGCTTGTTGGGTTATCTCTGCTTATCAGATTGAGCTCTTTAGCCACCGCAACGGCGGTAAGCTTGTGATCGCCAGTGATCATGACGGCTTTTATGCCTGCTTCCTTACACAATTTTAAGGCTTCTTTCACTTCTTGTCGCGGAGGGTCTATCATCCCCATTATCCCAACGAAAACAAATTCTTTCTCAGGAGCTGCCTCAACAAGAGATGTTAGAGCTTTCGGTAACTCTCTGTATGCCATGGCTAGGTTCCTTAAAGCCTCTCTTGCCATGGATGCGTTTGCTTCTAAAATTTTCTTTCTATCCTTGTTCGTTAAGTTGGAGACCTTGCCGTCTCTGTAAATTTTGGTGCATCGCTCTAAGACTATTTCAGGAGCCCCTTTCATGTAAGCCATGTCTAATTCGTTGGACATCGGATGAATCGTGGTCATTCGTTTTCTCTCAGAGGAGAAAGGGATTTCACCGACACGTGGGTTTTCTTTCTCAAGCTTTTCTTTCCACAAACCAGCCTTAGCTGCAGCAACTATAAGAGCTCCCTCAGTTGGGTCTCCTCTTACAGCCCACTGTTCCTCTTTCTTTTCCAATTTGGCGTCGTTACATAGAGCTGCAATTTTCAGAAGAAGGGCAAGTTCTTTTTCTTTGGCGACGTCAAGCTTGTTGCCTTTTGTGTGGAAATCGCCTTTAGGCTCGTAACCGACACCGCTCACCTCAATCTGTTGTCCATCTGTGTAGATTCTTCGAACGGTCATTTCGCCCCTAGTCATTGTACCCGTCTTGTCTGCACATATGATGCTTGTGCAACCCAACGTCTCAACGGCTGGAAGCTTTCTGATGATTGCGTTTTTTCTGGCCATTCGGTACATGCCCACGGCGAGAGCGCCTGTCACTACCGCTGGCAACGCTTCAGGAACCGCGGCAACGGCTAAGCTGATTCCCCATAACAGCATTTCGAGGGGTTCTTTGCCTCTTAAGAAACCCAAAAATGCTACTATGGCGCAAACTGCCACACAGAAAATCGCGAGCCACTTTCCAACGTGTGCCATCCGTTTTTCGAGAGGCGTTTCTTCCTCTTCTGTAACCTGAACCATTTCAGCAATTTTTCCAAATTCCGTGTTCATGCCAGTTGAGGTGACAACGGCCTGGCCACGCCCATACGTCACCGCTGTTCCAGTAAAAACCATGTCTTTTCTATCGGCGACTAGAGTGTCCTCTGGCATGGGGTTAACGTTCTTGTCTACAGGTGTGGATTCACCTGTTAAGGGGGCTTCATCTGTTTTCAAATTAGCGGCTTCTACGAGTCTGGCATCAGCCGATACCTTGTCTCCTGTGTGGAGCAAAATTACGTCTCCAGGCACAATCTCGCGTGTTTGTATTTCCAGCTCCTTACCGTCACGTAGAACTAAAGTGGATGGAGCAGTCATCTTCTTCAAGGCTTCTAATGCCTTCTCCGCCTTGAACTCTTGCGTGAAGCCCAAAACAGCGCACGCCATGACTATGGCAAGGATAAATATGGCATCAACCATTTCACCTGCAAACATGGAGAGAGCTGTAGCGATCAGCAATATGATTATCAAAATGCTTTTGAACTGTTCGACGAAGATTTTTACCGGCGACTTCCTCTTTGCTTTCTCCAGTTCGTTAGGTCCAAATTCTTCTAGCCGACGCTTAGCTTCCTCCACGCTTAAACCTTTGAGATCAGTTTTCAGAGTACGCATGACATCCTTGCTTTCCATAGCATGCCATTTGTGACTCACAGCAACCACATACCTTCATCGGCTCCAATAACCTTGCGTTTAGACTTGTAAAATATTCTAGCTCCTAAAAAGCATTTTCGCTTAAAAGTTAACGAAATATATATAAGAAAAAGAGGACACGATTAAAAGGTTCATTTGGAATTGAAATAATAACATACGTGTCGACTGTGGAGTAAGTTAAGATGGAATGGTTGATAGCTCCGATATCAGCGGTAATCGCACTCTTGGTTGCAATATACCTCTATTATTACGTCAAAAGACAGGAACCCGGAACCAAAAAAATGCAAGAAATTTCTGGTGCAATCCAGGAAGGTGCAAATGCCTTTCTGAAAAGAGAATACAAAACTCTTGCAATTTTCGTTGTAATAGTTGCCGTGTTGCTGGGAATCTTCGTTCCAGAACCATTTTGGATCACTGGAACGATAGGTAAGAATCTTAGTTTGGCATTGGCATACATGTTTGGTTCATTTTCTTCTGCTTTGGCTGGTTATTTCGGCATGAATGTTGCACTCAAGGCAAACGTCAGAACGGCCAACGCAGCTAGAAAGGGCTTGAACACGGCATTTCCAATATCGTTCCGCGGCGGAGCTGTGATGGGTTTATCGGTCGTAGGATTAGCTTTGCTGGGAGTAAGCATTGTTTATGGTATCACAGGCGACCCGGGGATAGTGCTTGGCTATAGCATTGGAGCAAGCACATTGACTTTGTTTGCAAAGGCCGGTGGAGGCATCTACACCAAAACTGCTGATGTGAGCGCTGACCTCGTGGGTAAAGTGGAGCTTGGCATTCCAGAGGATGACCCAAGAAATCCAGCTGTTATAGCTGACAATGTCGGGGATAATGTTGGTGATGTCGCGGGAATGGGTGCTGATCTGTTCGACTCTTATGTTGCTTGTATAATGGCGGCAATGTTGCTTGCGGTAGGTCTATTACCCGGGGTTTCGCCTATGGAAAATCGTTTTGTCAATTTGGCGCTAATATTTGCTGGATTAGGAATTATTGCTTCTGTTCTCGGCGTAGCTGTTGTGAGAGTTGGTAAAAGAGGAGATCCAGGAAAAGCTCTCAACCTAGGGACATACATAACCTGCTTAGTCTTCGGTGTCTTAACACTCGTCACAACCATTTATCTCCAAATTGGCTACGAAATATGGGGCGCAACTGTAGTCGGATTGATAGCAGGAGTTGTCATTGGCATCACATCAGATTACTACACTTCTATAAACAGACCTCCTGCCAGAACGACCGCAGAGTCATCAAAGACGGGCGCAGCCATAAACATACTAACAGGCTTCTCGTACGGTCTGATAAGCGTGTTTCCACCGCTTCTCGGTATAGCTGTTGCATCCGCGTCAGCATACTTCCTCTGTGAAAGTGTATCGCCTGGATTTGGTGTATACGGGATAGGCATGAGTGCTCTTGGCATGTTATCCATTGTGGGAACAATAGTCGCCGGCGATGCCTATGGACCTATAGGCGATAACGCAAAGGGAATTGCTGAACAATCTGGATTAGGAGACGAAGTAATCAAAATAACAGATAAACTCGATGCAGCCGGTAACACCACTAAAGCCATATCAAAAGGATTTGCGATAGGGGCTGCAGGATTAACTGCTCTTGCATTGCTTGCGACTTATCAACAAATAGTTAAGGATCTACTCGGCAAAGTGATTGTTTTTGATCTAATGGATCCGCTTGTTATGCTTGGGGTGTTAATAGGTATCACTGTTCCATGCTTATTTTCAGCTCTGTGTATGCTTGCCGTTTCGAAGAACTCTTCTATAATGATTGAGGAAATCAGAAGACAATTCAGAGAAATCCCAGGTCTAAAAGAGGGTAAGAAAGGAGTAAAACCGGACTATGCAGCTTGCGTAGACATTGCAACAAAGGCGGCTCTAAAGGCATTACTTCCTCTAATTTCCATGTCGATTCTGATCACCTTAGGTGTAGGCTTCATCTGTGGCATCAAGGCTCTTGCAGGGTACCTCGCTGGAAGCATATTCAGCGGATTCCTGCTTGCGATACTGATGGCTAATTCGGGTGGAATGTGGGACAACGCGAAAAAATACATAGAAGACGGACATTATGGCGGTAAAGGTTCAGACGCTCATAAGGCAGCAGTAATTGGAGACACAGTTGGTGACCCATTCAAAGACACAGCGGGGCCCTCTTTGAACACTTTGGTAACAGTAATATCTCAGATAGCGTCATTGTTCGCTCCTTTGATAGTTGCCTACGCCTTAATAGGACTCTAGCTAATTCCAAGCTTGTCTTTGTAATCGTCGCATAAACTCTGTTATGATAATTTGCCTTCAAAGTTCCAATGGTCTGTGGCAAACTTTTCTCTACGAAGTCTTTCAGCAAGTTTTTGTTCGTAACTTGTCAGCTTCCCCTCCACAGGCTGTACTCTAAACGTTTTCTGAAAGCCTCGAACCAAAGCATTTTGTGCCTCTTTTATCGATATGCTTGTTCCAAGTTCTTCTTTTACCGATGTTAACCGTTTCTCAGCTACAGGTATCACTTCCATACACGTTTTAGCCCACGGAACTCTAAGGAACGTGAACATCTTCTCAAGATTTGTGTCTAACAGAAACGTTCCATGTTGAAGCAGTACCCCCTTCCTGCGGGACTGAGCGCTTCCAGAGATTTTTTTTCTATTTATAGTAACATTTGGACATTTTTTTGGGTCTCCTAGGTTGAAGTCAGCGGAAATTCCCAACATTTTGGCCGCTTCAATCAGCCCCTTGCATATCATGTCATAAGTAGAAGCCACATCCACGAATCCTAGATCACTCTCTTTCACGACCACGCTGTAGGTTATCTCTCCGGCGTGATCGTGGTACACGGCTCCGCCACCCGTGATTCTTCTCACGATGTCCACTCCATGCTTTCGACAGTTTTCCACATAGACCTCGTTGAAAACGTCTTGAAAACGTCCAACGGACACTGCTGAAGGTTTCCACCTGTAAAAGCGCAAGGTGTTTGGCACCGTACCCGCTATTCTAGCCGATAGGACGGCTTCGTCAACAGCCATGTTCGTAAATGCATCCTTTACTTCTAGCTTGAGAAATCTCCAAACACCCATGTGTAAACACTTTTTCCAGACATTTAGTCTTGACAGAAGATGAGCACGACTTACGCTTTTTTCCGTGAAAGCATCTTTTCTAGCATTGGCTGCAGTTTCTCATTTTCAGCCTTAATTTTTCCTTTTCCCAGCGACTTCATCTGTTCAGTCATCTCTTTGATGAGATCCGCGAACTTTACTCCTTCTGCTGCGGATATATATTCAACTTTGAATCTTTCTGGACTAAGCCCAAGTTTTTCAAGCATTCTCGCCAACGCTTCCATCCTTGTCTTCATCGCCTCGTTTCCCGAAATATAATGGCAGTCGTAGGGTAGGTGGCAGCCGGCCACTAACACCATGCC
>DAOVDC010000086.1 GCA_030669695.1 Candidatus Bathyarchaeota archaeon | reverse complement strand
AGGCAAATTAGCCAACCAATGGCTTGATCCTTACTAACCATGTGACCACCAATTTAGCCTTTTTTATGAATGCAACCTATTATAAAGTTTATGTCTCGTTCAGATGGTTCCAGCTTCCCAACCAGTGATATACTTCTTTTGCTCTTCTGTAAGTTCATCAATCTTCACATTCATCGCTTTCAATTTAAGGCTGGCTACGAGTTCGTCAATTTTTTTAGGCACCATGTAAACCTTCGGTTCCATCTTCCCTTTTTTCACTAGATGTTCAACGCATAAGGCTTGGTTTGCGAAAGACATGTCCATCACTTCGGATGGGTGGCCTTCTGCTGCTGCGAGATTTACGAGTCTTCCTTCAGCTAATAGATAGAGTCTCCGCCCGTTTTGAAGGGCATATTCCTCGAGGTTTGGGCGGATGGTTCGTTTTGAAGATGAAATACTTTCCAGGTCGGATATGTTGATTTCTACGTTGAAGTGTCCGCTGTTGGCGAGGATGGCGCCATTTTTCATCTTGAGCATGTGTTCTTTTCTGATGACGTTGAGGTCTCCTGTGGCGGTTACGAATATGTCGCCCATCTTAGACGCTTCATCCATAGCTGTTACGCGGAAGCCGTCCATGATCGCCTCAAGAGCTCTAGTCGGATTCACCTCGGTGACGATCACGTTTGCGCCCATGCCCCTAGCCCGGAAGGCTAGCCCTCGACCGCACCATCCATAGCCACATACGACAAAGTTTTTCCCAGCCAACAAGATGTTTGTGGTGCGGAGTATTCCGTCTATGGTGCTCTGTCCTGTGCCGTAGCGATTGTCGAACAAGTATTTTGTATATGCATCATTTACGGCTATGATAGGGTATCTGAGGGCGCCTGTTTTTTCCATGGCCCGCAACCGCATGACCCCTGTGGTTGTTTCCTCTGTGCCTCCTTTGATGTTTTTTAAGGCTTCTTTTCTTTTCATATGCACCATGCTTACGAGGTCGGCGCCGTCGTCCAACGTGATTTGCGGTGTGTGGTCGATGACCTGGTTGACGCACCAGTAGTATTCTTTGGTGGTTTCGCTGCGCCATGCATACACGTTTATTCCCTTTTCTGCTAATGCTGCGGCTACTTCGTCTTGGGTTGAGAGTGGGTTAGATCCGCACAGCGCAATGTCCGCTCCTCCTGCCACGAGTGTTTCTACGAGCACTCCGGTTTCTTTTGTTACATGTAGGCATGCGCCTATCATAATGTCTACAAGCGGTTTTTCTCGTTGAAATCGTTGTTTGACTTGGTTTAAAACTGGCATGTGCATGGAGGCCCATTCGATAAGTAGGCTTCCTTGTGGGGCTAGGCTGGCTTTTTTAATTTTGAAGCTTGTCATTGGTGTTCACTCTTCCTATTCTTTTTAGTCGCCTGTATTTAAAAGATGAATAGGTTGGATGCAAAGTTTTATTTCTGCTTGGCTTGTGAGTTGTGTTAAGAGGCTAGAAAATGCCTGAGTTGCAGTTAGATAAGTTGAGCGAGTATCTTCGTGGCGTTTATGGGGCGGATGTGGAAATTCGGTATGTAGGTGAGTTGGGTAAACGAAAAGTGGGAGCAAGGAAGCCTAGGAAGAAGTTGAAGGGTTTTGGTTACGGCGTTCCATATCGAGTCGAGTTTATGGTGAATGGAAAACTGAAACGTGTGATTCTGGAGACTATGCGGCCTAGCGGTTTCGGTCATAACCATTTTTCTGATCGAGCTCAGGTTTCGTTGTGGCAGCACTCCGTTTTTAACAGGTTGCCTAAACATGCTCGCTCCGTGGATGTTGGCGCTTTTACTAGGGAGGGTTCGTTGAAGTCTTTGGGTGATTGTACGGAGTTTTTCATTGTTATGGATATGGTGAGGGGTTGGCCTTATTTCAGGGATTTGGACAGGATTAGGGGGCGTGGGCGGTTGTCACGGTTGGATTTGGATCGCTGTCAGGCTTTGTCGGATTATTTGGTTACGATTCATGGAGTGAAGTCTAGCGAGGTTGGATTGTATGTGAGACGGGTTCGGGATTTATTGGGACACGGGGAGTGCATTATGGGTTTGACGGATAGCTATCCGGATGGGTTGGAATATGTTGGTAAGGAGGATTTGTGTGAGGTTGAGAAGCGTTGTGTAGAGTGGAGGTGGAAGCTGAAGCATAAGACGCACCGTTTAGCACAAGTTCACGGGGACTATCACCCGTGGAATGTGCTGTTTCGGAAAGGCGTGGATTTTACGGTTTTGGATCGTAGCAGGGGTGAGTGGGGTGAACCGGCTGATGATGTGACTGCTATGACGATTAACTATCTGTTTTATTCGTTGCAGGCGTATGGACGGCTAGCAGGTCCGTTTGAAACGTTGTTTAACAGGTTTTGGAGAAATTATCTGGATAAAACAGGTGATGAGGAAATATTAGGGGTTGTGCACCCTTTTTATGCTTGGAGGGGGTTGGTGATTGCTTCGCCTGTTTGGTATCCTAATCTGTCTTTGGAAGTGCGGACTAAGTTGTTTAATTTCATCAGGAATGTGCTGGAGATTGAACGGTTTGCTTTAGGGGATGTTAACTCTTACATTGAGAGTTAATGGATTTCCATGGTTTTACGGGGGTGCGGCAATAGATTATTTGGCGAGGGCATTGAGTGAAAGTTCGAGTGAGAAAGAGTTTTAAGAATGCTTTCCTTTTTTTGTAATCTACTATGAAGAAGAGGCTAAGTAGTTTTGGCTAACGAAGTGTTAGAATCGATAAAGACTATGCTTGGAGAAATAGGGTACTCGGAGAAGGCTATACGAGAAATACTAAAGTGGTACATAGCGTCCTAGGTTGCTCTTTATCTCCATGGATCAAGAATGCTTGTTGCTCCGTTGCATTCATTAAGTTGAGACTCCAAAATAGATTAGTGATTAAAATCAAGGAGCTCCTCTACTTATGACTCAATTAGCTGGATGGTGCGCTTGGATAACCGGGCTTCCAGGAAGCGGTAAATCAGTTATTGCCCAAGCATTGCTGAGGCAGTTGGAACAACAAGGCATCTCTGCACAACTTGTTTCTGTTGACATGCTACGTAAAGTTGTTACTCCTAAACCCACTTATTCTGAAAGGGAGCGTGACATGGTTTACGCCTCTATCGTCTTTGTCTCCAAGCTTCTCACCCAGAACGACGTCAACGTCATCATTGATGCTACTGCTAACCGTCAACGATATCGCGACCACGCGAGAAAACAGATTCCACGCTTTATAGAAGTCTATGTCCGCTGTCCGCTGGAACTCTGCATAGAAAGAGAGGCCAAACGAGGCAAAACGTTCATGGCGCCGAGAGACATTTACAAGAAAGCCTTCACAGGCAAAAGCAAAACAGTGCCAGGCATAGGCGTCCCATACGAACAACCACAAAACCCAGAAGTCACGGTAGACTCGAACAAGCAAAGTCCAGAAGAGTGTGCAGAAAAAATTTACAAAACAATAACAAGAACATTCCAAACATAACTTTCTATTTGAAATATATTCGGTTCACATCTCAGACGAGGGTAGACCGCGTCACACATAGAACCACTATAACTTGGGCTTCACAATCTCTTTCATCTTATCCAACAAGCCAGCAGCCTTCAAAGCTTCAACAATCTCATTGTCACCGTCACCCTTACCAATCTTAACCTTCATATCCGTAGGTTCAATGTGACCAACGTTAACCCGTCTCCGCTTAACACCACTCACCTTAATAGGACCAGTAACAACAATAAAATTCTTGTCCACAACATCTACAACAACACAACGCCTACCAGCCTCACGACCAACAATCTTCACACAAACCCTACCAACCTCAATCGCAGGCACCATCAAGCCCTCCATTATATCTGAAACTTAAAAAGATCATAAACACCCATACTTATAACCTAATCGATACCCAACA
>DAOVDC010000018.1 GCA_030669695.1 Candidatus Bathyarchaeota archaeon | reverse complement strand
CACACGTGCTGCAAGTTCTTTGTCTATCATAAACAGTCCATTACCTTCTTTTCCAACAAGCTTCAACTTAGAGATAATATCATTGTCGTTAGCTTCCTCTTCGATCTGTTCGGTAACAAACCATTGGAGAAAGATGTTCGTGGCATGATCCTTTTCCTTAACCGCAAGGTCAACGAGATCATTAATGCACTTTGTAATGAACCTCTCATGTTTCAGAGTTTTTTCAAACATATCTAAAGACGATCCGAATTCTGCAGGTGGCTCTGCAACAGCCATGAGCTTTACCTGTCCGCCTTGGTCATTGACGTAGTCGTAGATTTTCATGGCATGTGTCATCTCTTCCTGATACTGAACCATAAACCAATTGGCAAATCCCTTCAGTCCAATGAAGGCGCTGTGAGCAGACATAGACAGGTACAGATACGCAGAATAAAGCTCGTTGTTGATCTGCTTATTCAACGCCTTTACCATTCTCTTATTTAGCATATTGTCACCCCCTTTTCAGTTTGTTAAGTTATGTTCCTTATGTTTGTTCAAGATTTCATCAGCTAATCCGTCTAACGCCCCAAAATCTTGTTCTTTTGGAAACCCTTTTATGACAACGGATTCAAGCAACTCAACCTTTAGGTTAGACAGCATCCGTGTGATTTGTTCCACCATCTTACCACCCCAGCCATAAGACCCGATTATTGACGCAAACTTCAGTTTCGGCCTCAAAACATTTGCAAGATAAACCGCATAAACAACATTCGGATGCGGTCCAACTAAGACTGTGGGTGATCCTACCACAATTGTAGCGGCATCCACTAATGCCATTGCTAATTTTCCAATATCTGTTTTGGCCAGATTGAATTGTTTCACGGTTATGCCTCTTTCAACCAAAGCAGCAACGAAGTATTCCACCATCTTCTCGGTGCTACCGTGCATTGAAATATAGGGCAATACAACGATGTTTTTAGGCGGGGCGTAAACCCAGTCTTTGTACGCTTCAAGTATGAACCCTGGCTTATCATATAGTGGACCGTGACTTGGCGCTATCACATCCATTTGCATATCTTTTATTTTCTCTAGATTCTTCTGAATTACCGTTTTAAACGGCATCATGATTTCTGCATAGTATCTCTTAGCCGCCTCGTAAACCGTCGCTTCATCGGTTACGTACAAATCAGATGTTGCAAAGTGGGAACCGAAAAAATCGCAGGTGAAAAGTATCTTATCTTCCTTTAAGTATGTGAGCATTGTTTCTGGCCAATGAACCCAAGGGGCATAGATAAACTCTAAGGTTTTGTCTCCCAACGATAGGGTTTTCCCGTCTTCCACGGTTATAATTTTGCTTTCAGGAATTAGGAGCAAGTCCATTAGCAAATTCTTACATTTAGGAGTTGCAACAACCTTGGCATTTGGATACATCTTTAATATTTGAGGCAGTGCCCCTGAATGATCTTGTTCCGCATGATTTGCAACAACATAATCTATGTTTTTAACACCCAGCTGATTCAGATTGTCTATCAACACGCTTGCCATAGGTGGGTCAACAGTGTCTATTAGAGCCGTTTTTTCGCTACCCTTGACTAGATAAGCGTTATAACTTGTTCCATCAGGAAGCGGAATAAGCTCGTCAAAAAGTCGCCTATCCCAATCTACCGCTCCAACCCAGTGAACGTTTGCCTTTAGTTCCCTCGGCTTCATTTCCTATTTATTCCACCTTTTCAAACTGATCTTTCGTTACTCCGCAAACTGGGCAGACCCAGTCATCCGGCAGTTCTTCAAACGGAGTTCCAGATGGTATTCCAGAGTCAGGATCACCCTTCTCTGGGTCGTATATATACCCACAAACAGTGCATCTGTATTTGATCATTTTATCGCCTCCTTTCTTCTTTTATGTAAGTTGGAGCCGCCTTAGGAGTTACACCTCTCTTCATATCATGGTAATAAGCATAAGTCATAGGTTCCTCATTATCTAAAATTTCGGCATCAACCAGTTTACCAATAAAAATGATGTGTGTATTTGCATCAACTTCTCTAATCACTTCAGCCTCTACGTATGCAACTGCATGATCCAAAACTATTGGTGCGCCAGTTCTGCCAACTTTATAATTTATTCCTTGGAATTTGTCTATGTCCCTTCCAGATCTGAATCCGAAATGACCTATAAACTTCAATGGCGTATTCTTTGAAAGAACCGAAACGGCAAAGGCGTTGCTTTCTCGGATAAACTCGTTTGTGAAGTTCTGCTTGTTGATACTCGCCGCTATTGTTGCCGGTTCAGATGTTACTTGAAATACTGTATTGGCAATCTGACCGTTGAAACTATTGTTTTTTCTAGAAGTTACGACATACAAGCCATAACTTATCTTATGCAACGCTTCAAGATTCATGTTTCTACCTCAGATTATTTTGAGATATTCTGCGTCACTCATCTTTGTCATTCTTTTACATGCTTTAGATTATAGCTTATTTTCACACCAGCCTGCTCGAAAAGTTTCCCAACAGGACAGTTTTCACGAGTTAGTTTAAAAATTCTCTGAATTCTGTCTTTTCTAGCATCACTTTTCACGGTTATGTTAAATTTAGCTGAGGCTACTGTGCCAGTTGCTTCAGATTTTAGGGCGCGAAGCTCAACTTCCAAATCTTTCAGCTGAATCCTCATCTTTTTTGCAGTTAATGAAAAAATAGTGGCAAAGCATCCAGCGAAGCTCATAACTCCAAGCTCTAGAGCAGTGGGCCCCATATCTGTGCCAAGTTCAGGTGGTAGATCCAAACAAACGCTGTGAGCTCTTCCGTTATCAACTGCCACTCTTAAATCCCTTATGAGTTTAGCTTTTGAAATTATAGAACCCAAGCACTTCACTTCCTTCTTTATTTATCGATTTTTTCCTTACACGTTCCATTTTTATGGTTCTTTGTTCTAATTCTAAACAACATTCTGTAACTTAAAAAATGGGAGACTAGGTGGGAAGCTTCTTCTTGCATAGGAACCAGTCTACGCACTCATAGCCTTCTTGTAGACGTTTTTCTGCTGCCTCCTGCGTTGTTGGTGGAGGAACTATAACGTCATCGCCTGGTTTCCAGTTTGCTGGAGTAGCAACTTTGTATTTATCTGCAGTCTGCAGTGCATCTATCAGTCTTAGAATTTCTTGCATGTTTCTTCCCGCATTTAGCGGATAGTAAATCATGGCCCTTAGCTTCATTTCAGGGTCGATTACGAAGACGCATCTGACGGCTGCAGTTGTGCTTTCGCTTGGATGTATCATGCCGAACAGATTGGCAACTTTCATATCTAAATCAGCTATCACTGGGAAGGGAATTGTGATTCCGAACTTTTCTTTGATTTTTCTGATCCAGGCAATATGCGAGAAGGTGCTGTCGATGCTTAATCCTATTAGCTGCACGTTTCTTTTCACCAGTTCATTGTTTATCTGTGCAAATGCAACGAACTCTGTTGTGCAAACTGGCGTAAAATCAGCGGGATGGGAAAACAGAATAACCCATTTTCCCTTGAACCCTGAAAGCTTTATTTTTCCATGAGTGGTAACCGCCTCAAAATCTGGAACAGCTTCACCTAATCGCAACAAAGACCTCTTCTCTTCAACTTTTTCTTCCATTTTCCACACCTTTCGTTCACATTTTAGGAACAAAAACCTTTTATGTCAGACCTTCTTATATATTTTTCGTAACAAATTCGTCGAAAAAAGGACAAAAAGGTCCGAAAATAGGAAACAATAATCATGGTAGAAGTTGATGAACTAGACTTGAAGATTCTGAAAATGCTTCAAGAAGACGGAAGACGTTCATTCACAGAGATAGCTGGGGTACAAAGACTAAGTGAATCAACAATCAGAAAAAGAGTTCAAGCATTACAAAAGAAGGGAGTAATAAAAAAGTTCACGATTGAAATTGCCCCGTCAAAAATAGGAATGAATACCGTCGCAATAGTTGGAGTCGACGCAGATCCAACGGAGCTTCTGGAGGCAGCCCAAAAACTCTGCGAAATAAAAGAGATCCGTTCAGTGGCAACATCAACAGGCGACCACATGATAATGACAGAGATATGGACAAGGGATGGAAGAGAACTCACAAAGGTAATCTCTGAAAAAATCGGAAAAATCGATGGTGTCAAAAAAATTTGTCCAGCGATTATCTTAGAGAAGCTAAAAAGCTAAGTTTAAACAGACACACATAAAATGTACGCCAAAGACAGACTAACAACAATAACTTTATGTGTGTATCTTGTAGCTTTCAAATCCGAATTGAGGGAAATGAAATGGTTGAGGCGAAGAAACACACAGAGGAAGAAAGCCACAAGAGATTTGCAGTCAATTTGTTTAACCTTGTTTGGAGCCTTCTAGATAAAAAAGATAGAACCAAGCAAGAAGACGATAAAATGGTTCATGCTGCTCATGCTTCTCGTTTTCACTGGGGTGAAATCGGAACAGCCTTAGAGATTGAGAGAGGTGAATGGCAGATTTCCCGTGTTTATTCGGTTCTGAACCGACCTCAATCAGCACTCCATCATGCAAAGGGATGTTTACAGATCTGCCAAGAGAACAACATTCAAGACTTTGATATCGCTTTTGCTTATGAAGCAATGGCAAGAGCATGCGCTGTTGCAGGAGAAAAATCCGAGAGTGAGAAGTACATCAAGTTAGCCAAAGAAGCTGGAGAGCAAATCAAAGGCAAAGAGGACCGAGACTATTTCCTCAGTGACCTTAAAACAGTTCCGGGTTATAACAAGAAATAATCCTTATTGCCCCCCGCCTACTCGAGCTAGTTCCCTTTCAAGAAATGGTGTTAGCGCGCGATTGCGCCCTTAGTTTCTGTTCTTTCTGTATTGTTCAATCGCCTTTCTAAAGGTCCTTTTAGCCAAACAAGCACAATGGATTTTCTGTTTTGGAATACGCCCGAGATGTTTCATTATATCTCCTTCATCAATTTTTTCCGCTTGTTCCAAAGTCTTTCCTTTTACCAGTTCCATCAGCACAGAACCAGATGCAAAAGCCCCAGCGCATCCTATTGCCTGAAACTTCGCATCCTTTATCACGTTAGACTCTATTTTCAGAAAAATCTCCATAGTGTCACCACACGGACCAGTATACGCAAAACGAACACTCGGATCTTTTATCTCTCCAACATTTACCTTTCTTATGTAATATTCTATTGCTCTGCTCGAATATCCTGATTTCTTCAATAATTCTCTAACTTCACTCATTTATTACGCCTCAATTTTCTTTCTGCTTAGTTCCCTCTTGTAGTAGACGCAACAACTGATTACTTTGGAAGGTTACATAAAAGTTTGGTGCGCGCGCAGAGGAGTAACCGATAAAAACTGAGAACTTGAATACTTCTCCTCTAATTTAGGTTACTTCAGAAGATGGTGGCTACCGTATGTCGAGGATAGACTACAAGAGCATTTTAACCCTTCGATTTGTCTTTGAAACCTTGAACAGAGACCTCAAACTACTCTTCTTCTCCAACCTAATAGGCGCCTTCGGAGACGGCCTTTACTTCTACATATTACCACTTCACATGGAAGAGCTTGGCGCAGGCTCAGTTGAAGTAGGAATACTGTTCTCTGCATTGGGTTTAGCGGCTGCATTCACACCTCTCCTCGGAGGTTTCTTAGCGGACAAGTACGACCGGAAAAAAGTTATGATCCTAGGCTGGCTCATATGGTTGCCCACTCCAATCATTCTTTCGTTAGCGCAAAATTGGAGTCAACTGTTACCTGGCATGATCCTATACGGCTGCTGGCTGGGTCAGCCGGCAACCAGCGCTTACATTGCAACTGCAACAGAAAAAGACAAGATGACGCTGGCTTTTACTACAATCTCAGCTTCATGGTCGCTTGGATACATCTTCTCTCCCGCCCTAGGAGGCTATCTTTCAACACTCGTCGGCATGAAACATGTCTTCTGGCTATCCTTCGTTTTCTATGCTCTCTGCACATTCGGGCTCTTCTTTATCAGCGGTCAACGCGCAACAAAAAAGCCTTCCCAGACTTCTACAGGTATCCCATTCCGCAAAAAGAAAATTGTCATCTGGGCAGTCTTCTTCGCAGCAATAATGTTTGTCATAACCTTAGCTAGACCATTCGTTACTCTTTTTCTCAAAGATGAACTTCACTTCAATAGATTTCACATCGGCGTTTTGGGATCAGTTACTTTCCTAGGATCAGCAATACTAGCAGTGACTCTGGGCAGACTAGGCGATAAATGGAGGAAAGCAGGCGCCGTTTCCGTTTCAATTATGCTGGTTTGTGCGTCATTCATCGGGCTTCTCTTCTTCAGGAATTTCTTTGCATTAGTTTTCCCCTTTTTCCTGATGGGTGCTACATACATGTTTTGGTCATTAATGGGGGCAATGGTGGGTTCCATGGCTCCAGAAGCCTCAAGGGGACGATGGATGTCTGTTTCACAAACAACTTGCATGCTTGCAACGATTTTTGCCCCATACCTTGGAGGCATGTTATACCAAGCTTCACCGCACAACCCTTTCATAGTCGCAGTTGCAGCAACTCCGCTGCTGTCCATTCTAGCCTTGTCGAAACTACTAAAGGAAGACTAAGGAAACGTCCACAAACTGTATATTTCAGTTTCTGAGACCTTCCTGATTCACAGGCTCATCATCATGGGACATGGAACATCGGCTATCTACTACCCACTCAAGGACAATGCATACATGCTTATTCAAAATCGACTACCCCCTCAGGTATAGGGGGCTATAGGGGGGTCTACAAAAAGAGAGAATAACACAAACAACGTAGCAAACACACGCACACACACAAAAACACAGCACATATAAACAACCACGCATTATATCGAACATTCCACGAGGAACCAACCGTGACAGAACAAACAACAACCACCATGCCCACATGCACATCATGCCACAGAATCATAGCCCCAACAACAGAAGCAACAAAATTCCCATGCCCAAACTGCGGAGAAATAATCATATGGCGCTGCTCAAAATGCCGAAAATTCGGAAGACCATACCGCTGCCCAAAATGCGGATTTACAGGTCCATAGGAGAAAACAAAAAATGGCAAAAGTCCTTATATCCTACAAAATCCTCCCATCCGAAGTCACAGTTGACCTCAACCTGCTAAAAGAAAAAATAAAAAAGAAACTACCAGAATACGCCTCAATTCGTAAATTCGCCGAAGAACCTATAGCCTATGGGCTCGTCGCATTAATCGCACACATAACTATTCCCGAAGAAAAACCTAGAGGATTAGACGAACTCGAAAAATCGCTCCAAAACATTGAAGAAATCAGTCAAATAGAAACATTAATGATCCACAGAGTTTAGCACTCCCTTTAAAGTTTATATAAGAACATGCTCCTTTCCAAATTAGACACTTAAATTAACAGAGGGAGCCAAGACATGAGCGAAGTTCAACTAAAGGTGGGAGACGCCAGACAACGCGACGTGGGCAGAGGAATCGCCAGAATCAACCAGAAAACCATGCAAAAACTAGGCATCTCCGCAGGCGACGTAATCGAAATTTTAGGGAAAAGAAACACAGCGGCGATAGCTTGGCCAGCCTACTCCGAAGATCAAGACAAAGAAATCATACGAATCGACGGGTTCAGCCGCAAGAACTCCGGAGTAGCAATAAACGAGTACGTGACAGTCCGCCCAGGCAAAGTTAAGAACGCAACAAGCGTCGTCTTAGCTCCAATTGATATGCGGTTAAACGTTGATCAAGACTTCACCAATTTTGTGAAAAACAGGCTTATGGAAAGAACGTTTGTAGAAGGAGACACCACACTAGTCATGATGCTAGGCCACGCCATACCGTTCACGGTAACCAAAACACGCCCCCACGGAATTGTGAGGATGACATATGAAACAAACCTGCAAATCTTAGCTGAACCCGCACCTGAAACTAAGGGCATGCCCCGTACCACCTACGAAGATATAGGCGGGCTCCATGAGGAAATCCAACGAATACGAGAAATGGTTGAACTTCCAATGCGCCACCCAGAACTATTCCAAAGGCTTGGAATAAGACCCCCACAAGGGGTTTTGTTACACGGTCCACCAGGCTGTGGAAAAACATTATTGGCAAGAGCTGTAGCAAACGAATCAGAAGCCAACTTCTTCCCCGTAAACGGCCCAGAAATAATGAACAAGTTCTACGGAGGATCAGAGCAAAATGTCCGCGACATATTCCAACAAGCTCAGAAAAATTTGCCCAGCATTATTTTCATAGATGAACTTGACGCCATTGCACCTAAAAGAGGAGAGGTCACAGGCGAAGTTGAGAGAAGAGTTGTTGCTCAGCTTCTCGCGTCAATGGACGGACTAACTGGAAGACAAAACGTCATCGTTATAGGTGCAACAAACAGACCAGATGCCCTTGATCCTGCCCTACGAAGACCTGGAAGATTCGATCGAGAGATAGAAATCGGAGTTCCAGACAAAAAGGGACGACATGAGATACTGCAAATACACACAAGAGGGATGCCGTTAGCTAAGGATGTTGACTTGAAAAAAGTTGAAGATATGACGCATGGCTACACAGGAGCAGACTTGGCTGGTTTATGCCGTGAGACCGCTATGAAAGCGTTGCGTCGATACTTGCCTGAGATAAACGTAGAAGAGGAGCGAGTTCCGCCCAGCGTTTTGGAAAAAATGGAGATTAAAATGGAAGATTTCTTGAATGCTTACAAGGAAATCACGCCGACCGCTATGAGAGAAGTGTACATAGAGGTGCCTACGGTTAAATGGACGGATGTAGGCGGTTTAGAAAGTGTGAAGGAGGAGCTTAGAGAAGCCGTTGAATGGCCGTTAAAGAATCCACAAGTGTTCAAGAGGATGGGTATACGACCGCCAAAAGGGATTCTACTTTTTGGGCCACCCGGATGTGGAAAAACCTTGTTGGCAAGAGCTGTTGCCACCGAGAGCGAGGCTAACTTCATCACCATAAAAGGTCCAGAAGTGTTTTCTAAGTGGGTTGGAGAATCGGAGAAGGCGATTCGCGAGGTGTTTAGAAAAGCGAGGATGGCTTCTCCAGCGGCGATTTTCTTTGACGAGTTTGACTCGCTCGTGCCCAGGAGGGGGCTAGGTTACGCTGACAGCGGGGTGACGGCGCGTGTTATTAGTCAGCTTTTGACTGAGATGGATGGCATCGTCACTTTGGAGGATGTGGTTGTTATCGCTGCAACGAACAGACCTGATATTGTAGATCCTGCAATCCTTCGACCGGGTAGGTTTGATCGTCTAATCTACGTTCCTGATCCAGATGAGAAGGCTAGATTGGAGATTTTACAGATTTATACGAAGGAAATGCCTTTGACCAAGGATGTGGATCTGGCTCAACTCACCAGCATGACGAAGAATTATTCTGGAGCGGATATTGATGCGGTTTGTCGGGAGGCTGGTTTGAATGCTTTGCGTACGGATATTAATGCTAAGGAGGTTAGTTTTGCTGATTTCAAGGAAGCTTTGGGTAAGATTGGGCCCACTATTACGTCTAATATGGAGGCGTGGTACAAGAGTTTTATAAAGAAGGCTTGGCGGATGGAGAAAACTGCGACGCCTGTTGCGTAACATTCTGAGGTGCTGTGGATGTCTATTAAAACTTGGAAGCCTCATCCAATTGATTTGGCGATCGTGGAGTCTCTAGAGAGGAAAGGTGCATTGACTGATATTGAGCTTTTTGATTTGTTAAGGGACCGTTATGGGAGTGTTGGTTTTGGATCTTTTAACAGGGTTTTGATGCGTTTGGAGATTGCGGGTAAAGTTCATGTTTCGTCTTTGATAAAAGGCAAGAGAAGGGTTGAGTTGGTTAAGAAAGAATAATTCTGCGTGTGTGACTGGTTCTACCCCCCTCTAATATGAGCCAAATAGGCTCCAAATGGAAACAGCGATTCGACGTCGACTGTGCATGATCTGCGTGGTTAGAAATAAAAATAATACTTACTTTATGTACTTTATGTAAATTATAGACGTTGGAGTAGGGCCGGTAGTCCAGTGTGGTTAAGACGTCGCCCTCACGCGGCGAAGATCGCCGGTTCAAATCCGGCCCGGCCCAC
>DAOVDC010000087.1 GCA_030669695.1 Candidatus Bathyarchaeota archaeon | reverse complement strand
CAAAATCCCCATGTTGGCTCCTCTTCTCCGTCCCCCCTGTTTAATCACATCAGTCGCTACGTCAAAAACACGCATAAAAGACACGGGGCCAGAAGCAATGCCCTTCGTAGACCCCACAATATCTCCCTTAGGCCGAAGCCTCGAAAACGAGAAGCCAGTTCCTCCACCAGACTTGTGAATCATTGCCATACGCGTCACCGCGTCAAAAATTCCTTCAATCGAATCCTCAACAGGCAAAACAAAACACGCAGAAAGCTGTCCAAGCCGAGTGTCAGCATTCATCATAGTGGGAGAATTCGGCAAAAACTCACGATTCGCAATGACTTGATAAAATTCTTCCTCCGTCTTCTTCACATCTGCTTCCTTATCATACAGGAGATCTGCCTTAGCTACGGCTTTAGCAACTCGACGAAACATTTGACTTGGGGTCTCAGTAACATTACCTTTCTCATCCCTAAGCAGATACCTAGTCTTCAACACCTTTATCGCGTTGACTCCTAACTTCAAATCATCAACAACATCAAAGAACTTCTTAAACTCCCGAATCTCCGTGCGTCTTTGCCGGTATAGAATATAGGCTTTGGCTACCTCAGCATACTCGTCTCTGATAAGAACTTCCTCAACAATGTCTTGAACATTTTCAACGCTTGGAATTCTGCCTTCAAACCGTTTGTTTATAAGTTTTACAACTTCGTTTGAAAGTTTCTGAGCTAGCTTTCCATCCTCATAGTTGACAGCGGCTATAGCCTTAGAAATTGCAGTTGCAATCTTTCCCTGATCAAAATCGACAATTCTGTTGTCTCTTTTACGAATTTTAGAAACTTTCCTTGGCAACTGTATCCACTCTAAGGATAAGAAGTAAACTGTTGCTTTTTAATTTACTATTCAGAAAATGGACTTGAGGACATTTTATCGCCCCTGTTCTTCTGGGATATAATTGTCTTCATTATCGCCAATAATATTGAGAGATAAAGCTTAATAGCGATAGCTGGTCTTCACATTCATCGAAACCTGTTAAGGAGATGTAGACTTGTCGGTATGGCATGGAGACACACGTAAGAAAAAAGCGTCCGGTGGCAGAAAAAGCTCCTATCGAAAGAAGAGAAGATTTGAAAGAGGCTCCTTTCCCGCAGAAACATCATTAGGCACAGATAAAAAGAGGTTCACTCAAAAACGAGGAGGTGTAGTGAAAATTCGATTGTTGAACACCACGCATGCAAACATTTCTGATCCATCCACTGGGAAGACCAAAAAAATTAAGATTGCTAGAGTGATAAAAAACCCGGCGAACGTAGATTATGACCGTAGAGGCGTAATCACAAAGGGAACAATCATCGAGACATCGTTAGGGACAGCGTGCGTGACATCTCGCCCCGGACAGAACGGCGTAGTAAATGCTATTCTTATTCCAAAAAAGGCAGCCTAATACTATAATGGCCGTCCTTATACAAGGGAATCTAGTAAGATTCAGGTTTGCGCACGAAGGCGTTGGAGTTCTTTAGCAACTCTATATATGGTCTGAGTTTTGGACCCTTTTTTAGTTGTGATAATGAAGCCCGTTTTTTGCCATGGAGCGTTCGGATGTGCAGCGCTGGGAACGACTTCGGGTTGAAGACCTGTTTGCTCAATTGCTTTTTGAATTACATCTAGTTTGGGTGCGGGTGTGGCGAGGCGTTTGGGAACCTTTCGCCCTTCTAACCTAGTTTTTGTGGAATCAAAGTAAACGGGCCACAGAACGATTTTGTCTCGTTTTCGCATGTTGATACCCAACTTGTTATGAATCTCAAGTGTTTTAATCATTACGGTATCATATGGCACTTCTCTGAGACGTGAAGGGGGCTATTAATGGCTGAAAATGGGCTTAAAAAGGAGAAAAAGCCTAGAAAAGCTCAGAATTAAACGCACCCAAAAGAAATGTTTAAATAACGCGGTTCGTTGACAACATTGTTTTTTGTGAGGGGAATACACAAGTTTGCAGAGAATTGGTCGAGTCCTTCACATAAGCTCCAATCGGAACATGATTCTTAAGGCGGAAAGTCTCCCACGAATCAGAGACAGAGTTGTCGATGAAAAACTTAAGCCCGTAGGAACAGTTTTTGACATTTTCGGACCTGTCTCCTCTCCATACGTTTCGGTGAAAACCGAGATAGGGGACCTACATCGTCTCGTTAATCATGTTCTTTACTCCATCCCATCCCCCAAATCCAAAAAAATGAAGAGAAGGAGAAGAAAGTGAGTAGAGAAATTCCCACGCAACCCGTAAGGGTTCGGCAGTGCCCTGAATGCGGGAGCGCCCGACTGATGCGAGACTATGAATGCGCCGAAATTGTATGCATGGACTGTGGGTTTGTTATTGACTCTAAAATCGCAGATCGAGGACCAGAATGGCGCGCGTTTGACCACGAACAACGTGCTAAGCGAACTCGTGTCGGCGCTCCTCTTACGTATACTATCCATGATAAAGGGCTCTCCACTATGATTGATTGGCACGACCGCGACATTTATGGAAAGAGGCTTTCTCCTGGGCAGAAGGCTCAGATTTATCGGCTTCGAAAGTGGCAACGTCGCATCCGGGTTTCTGACGCTACTGAGAGGAACCTTGCCTTCGCCTTATCTGAGATTTCAAAAATAGCCAACAATCTTAATCTGCCAAAAAACATCTTGGAAACCGCCTCGGTCATCTATCGAAAAGCTGTTAAAGAACATCTCATTCGTGGACGGTCCATTCAAGGTGTGACTGCTGCCGCTATCTACGTGGCTTGTAGACAGTGCAAACTCGCACGAACACTTGAGGAAATCGCTCAAGCGTCTAACATCGCCAAGAAAGAAGTTGGACGCAGCTACAGGTTCTTAGTCAAGGAACTTGATTATTTTATTCCGCCAGTAAAACCCAGCCAATACGTCACCAAATTCTCCAACCAACTCATTATGCAAGGAAAAGTCGAAGAAATTGCTCACAAAATCCTTAATACTGCACAACAACTCAAACTTACCTCGGGCAGAGGACCCACCGGCATAGCTGCAGCCGCTAGCTATATCGCATCTGTACTGACCGGAGAAAGGAAGACTCAACGGGAAATAGCTGAAATTGCTCAGGTAACTGAAGTCACTATTCGAAACCGTTATAAGGAATTAGTTGAACGCCTCATGTTTGTCATGACTCTTTAATTCTCTCCTTTTCTGTTTTAGGCTTTAATGAAAAAAAATCCTTAATCGCTTCTTTGATTACGTACTGGGACGCTACAGCGAAATCGTTTTGGCAACCGTAACTGGTAAAGCTTAACGTAAATGTAGTAAAAGCTCTATAAGATTGCGTTGTTCAATGACGATTAATGGAAGACGGAGCGTGCAAAGTCAATTTGAGAACTGAGAAAGTAGGAATTGTTGGTGTAGGGCACACAAAATTTGGCAAAAGGACAGATGCAACCATACGAGAACTGGCACACGAAGCCGTAAAACCAGCATTGGAAGATGCTGGAATAAACATTGGTGACATAGACGCCTCTGTCATAGGAGTGGCCGCCGATGAGTTTGCGGCACAGCTTTCGTCAGGGGTTTTAATACACGACTACGTCGGAATGAAAGATAAACCTACGTTCAGAGTTGAGGCTGCTTGTGCCACTGGCAGTGCGGCGGTCAGAGCAGGATGGGCACTCATAAAGTCTGGTCTAGCAGAAGTTGTTCTCGTCGTCGGAGCTGAAACTATGACTCATGTGGGCACACCGAGGGCAACTGAGCTTATGGCACGCGCCCAAGACACCCGATGGGAATACCCATTTGGCTTAACCTTTCCTAGCTCTTACGCTCTTATGGCTAC
>DAOVDC010000050.1 GCA_030669695.1 Candidatus Bathyarchaeota archaeon | reverse complement strand
GTAACGAGTATCGCTGAATCAGGTGTCCGGTAAGGTTCGATACAGGTTTAAACCCACGGGACTTGATTGTTTTTTCAACCACAGACCCGAACCGTGATATAAACAGCCCTGGGCGAAGCGTTTCAACGGCTTTTTTAAGAGCTGCTTCCGATGTGCTTACAAGATTCTCGTATTCGGGATTGAGACACACTGTTACAGCGGTATCCGAGATGTATCCATCTAGCTGAACACCGAGGTCTACCTTGACGAGACTATTTTCAGGAATTATCCCCTTGTCTTCTGGAGCAGAGGTGTAATGAGCTGCGATTTCGTTAATAGACACATTGCAGGGAAACGCGGGCTTCCCCCCCTTTTTCTTAATCAAAGACTCTGCTTTTTCGCATACATCAATGATCGGCATGCCCTCATGAACGGTTCTCTTCATCATTTCTCGAACGTCGTGGGCGATTTTTCCAGCCTGCTGATATTTTTTTAGCGCGCCTTCAGAAAGCTCTGTCATCATTTTCGCCTTTTTTGATCTGTTTGTATACACGGGGTGATTATTTCTGGAACAAGCGTTGTGAAGTCGTCTCCTCCCATGTGGTAGACTAGCTTCACCTTGCGAAGGTTGTATTTTCCGTTAAAGATTCCCTCATCAGCGTAGACTGCTAAGATTTCGCCCACAAAGAGTGTATGATCACCTGTGGCAATTTGTTGATGTAATTTGCATTCTAGGTGCGCCACACACTCCTTAATAACAGGCGGCTGAACCATCCTAGCTGGTAACGGGGTTAACCGTGTTTCCTTGAACTTGTCGTACATTCTTCCAGTTTTTCTGCCACAAACCAGAGTTTCTTTGAGAATGTCCATCGTCGGAACATTAACTACAAATTCCTTGGTTTCTTCAATCAACTTATGAGAATATCTTTTTGGAGCAATGCTTATGACAAGTAATGGAGGGTGGATGGATGCAGGCATACACCATGCCAGAGTTATTACATTTGCCTTACCTGCTCTGTCTACGCAACTCACCAATACAACATGCTTCGGATGCAACAACCTATACGCTGAAGACAAAGCAACATCAGCTTTCCCAATTTCCAACTTAATCATCTCGTCTGGAGTTTAACTCAAATCGTTGTCCAAACTATTTGTGTCTACTGTTTCTTAAGTATACATGTTTCGAGAAACCTTAAGTATTCCATAGCATTAACTTAACAAGGTGACCGCCTTGGAATGGCATTAACCCGAGTGCAACCTACCATTTTTGTTTTTGTCAGTAAATCTTATGAAGAACCCCTTGTATTCTGTCGAATTAAAGCAAGTTGTGAGGGCTCTAAGAGATGTCAGTGACAAATAATAGAAAGACAGTGCTTGACCCTTTTGGGACAACAGTGGTCCAAGACTATGAGCGTCTCTATGAAGAGTTTGGGATTCAACCATTAAAGCCTCTATTGGATCGAATACCCAATCCAAGCATGTACATGAGACGTAATGTGGTTTTTGGACACAGAGATTTCGAACGATTGCTAGACGCTATGAAAAGCAATGAACCATTCGCCGTGATGAGCGGCATTAAACCAACTGGAGAGTTCCATCTGGGAACTCTTATGACCGCCCGTGAAGTTATATATTTCCAACAACAAGGAGCAACAGCTTTCTACTGCATCGCAGATATAGAGGCATATGAAGATAATAAAATTCCGTTTGAAAAGAGCGAGAAATTTGCGGTAGGCAACGTTGCAGACCTACTCGCTTTAGGGTTTGATCCAAAGCAGGGCTGCATCTATCGACAGTATAAAGAACAGCGTGTGAAGGATCTGGCCATAATTTTTGCCAGAGGGGCAACCTTGGCCACAATGAAAGCCATTTATGGTGAACGCCACATTGGACTTTACCTGTCAGCTCTAATACAGGCTGGAGATATTTTGATGCCACAGCTTCAAGATTTTGATGGTCCAAAACCAACAGTTGTACCCGTTGGAATAGATCAGGACCCTCACATGCGGTTCACGCGGGACCTTGCAAATAAGTTCCGCCGCAAGTACAATTTTATTCCTCCTTCTTCAACCCTTCACAAAATCATGAAAGGGTTAGATGGATCACCAAAAATGAGCAAGCGAGACCCTATGGGCTACTTCACGTTACACGAAAAACCGGAAACCATTGCGAAAAAGATTTCGAACGCGTTCACGGGTGGAAGACCAACTGTTAAAGAGCAGCAGAAGCTCGGTGGGATTCCCGAGATATGTCCAATATACGAGCTGTGCATGTACCAGTTTGTAGAAGATGACGATGAAATCGTTGAAGCGTATCATGACTGTAAAAGCGGTAAACTCCTATGCGGGGAACACAAAGAGCGAACAATCGAAATTGTCTTGCGCTTCGTGAAAGAGCACAAAAGAAGACACAGTAAATTCGTTGATAAGGCAAGGGAGATATTGAAGGTCTCCTAGACCACCATAGTTTTCAATATAGACAAATTAGACAAATATAGACACTGCCAACTCTGTTGTGATGAAATGGATATGAGTAGCGGACAAATTTATCAGGTAGTCATTGAACACCAAGCATCTTATTCTTATTCACTTGAGTTAAAAGCTGGGGAAAGGGTGACAATAAGTGATAAGAAAGAAAATGATTGGGTATGGTGCATCAACAAAGAGGGAATAGGGGCTTGGGTCCCTGAAAAGTATCTTGAACGAAAAGAACATATCGGAATCACCCTGTTTGATTATAGTTCAGCCGAGCTAACTGTAGTCGTTGGGGAAAGATTAACGTTTATCAAAGAAGAAAGTGGCTGGATATGGTGTACTAATCAAAAAGGGCAAAATGGGTGGGTTCCTCTATACAAGCTTAAAAAGCTATGACAAACAGGTTAACAGAAACACAAATACATAACATATAAATAATCTTTTTATCATGCAGTAATGCTGGTGGAAGGGATGCCCTGCCAATTTCCATAGTTTGGCCTTTGAGCTCGTTTTTCCTTAGTGAATGGCATCTCGGCATTGTTGAAAGCCATAGAGGGTTTTTTATTGTGTTAGATCACTTTATTCATCGGCATAGTAAAGAAGAAAACAACAAGTTCTGGATGGTAACCGCACCATGAGTGAACTCAGAGAAAATGAACAGAAAACCTTGCTGACATTGGAGAAGCTTGGAGGAAGAAGCCCTGTTGACCAGATCGTCAAAGCCGGCGTCTTGGCACATGCAGCCGTAATGCGCGCAGCGCTTTCGCTTTCCACAAAGAAGCTATTACAAGTCCATGAACAAAAGCAGATGACTATCACATTGAGCGCGGAAGGAAGAGAGCACGCGGAGAAGGGACTTCCGGAAAGACGTCTGATCCGTGCATTGATCAAGCTTGGAAGTGAAGCCACAGTTGAAGAAACCGTCAACGAAGCAGAACTAGAAAGGAACTTCACAACCATAGCGTTAGGGTGGTTGCACCGTAAGAACTGGGTGACCCTAAAAGGAAACGTGTTGAAAACATCTAGAGAACCTCCGATGGAAGTTGGTGAAAAGCTTCTGAGCCTTTTACAAGAAAAAGGCCCATTACTCATTGAAAGCCTAAGTAAAAAAATGAAAAATGCAGTCTACGTCTTGAAGAAACGAAAACTCATAGAACTAGACGAAAAAACCTTGAGAGAACTGGAGTTAACCGAAGCCGGGTGGGAACTGATTAAACGTGGAATAAAAGCGGTTGAGGAAGTCAGTCAACTAACTCCTGAGCTCATCCTATCCAAAAAGTGGCATAAGGTAAAACTCAGAAAGTTTGACGTAACCGCGCCAGGCCCAGTAGTGTATCCTGGAAAGATTCATCCGATGCAAGAAATAATCCAGATGGTTCGAGAGGCTTTTCTTGAGATGGGCTTTACTGAGATTAGAGGTTCTATTGTTCAGACAGCCTTCTGGAACTTCGACGCCTTGTTCCAGCCTCAAGATCATCCAGCCAGAGAGATGATGGACACCTTCTATTTAGCACAACCAAAAGAAGGTAAATTGCCGAGAAAAAACTTTGTAGACGCGGTGGCTAAAACGCATGAGAACGGATGGATAACTGGATCAAGAGGTTGGCAATACAAGTGGGGTCCTCAAGAAGCTAAGAAGCTCATAATGCGGACACACACAACTGCAGTTACGATCCACTACCTCGCCGAACATAGAGAACCGCCGGTAAAGGTGTTTTCAGTAGACCGCATATACCGCAACGAGAGACTGGACTATAAACATCTCGCAGAACTCTATCAAATTGAGGGCATAATCATGGATAAGAACGTAACCTTACGAGACTTGATAGGAACATTGAAAGAGTTTTATCTTAAACTCGGATTGAAAAGAGTCGAATTTTGGCCCAGCTACTTCCCCTATACGGAACCATCGGCGCAAGCCACAGCTTACGTTCCAGAACTTAAAACATGGATTGAACTTTGTGGAATGGGCATATTTCGCCCAGAAGTTGTCGCACCCTTCGGCATCAAATACCCTGTGTTAGCTTGGGGAGGCGGATTAGAACGCCTAGTTATGCTGAAACTTGGAGTGGACGACATTCGATTCTTATATAAAAATGACCTCGGCTGGATAAGGAGAAGTCCCATATGCCGGTAATCACCCTGAACAAAAACCGCTTCTGCTCGTTCATTGGCCGATCAATTACTGTAGAGGCGATGGCTAAATGGCTTCCTTGGCTTGGCACCAGCTTAGAAGAAACCGGACCAAACTATGTAAAAATCGAATTTAACCCCAATCGCATAGACTTCTCCAGCTATGCTGGTGTGGCAAGGGCGTTTTGCGGACTTATGGAATGGAAAACCGGATTACCCAAATATAAGGTACAAGAAGGAAAAATCGTCGTAAACGTGGACTCAACAGTATCCAACGTTAGACCTCGTATACTAGGTGCAGTTATACGTAACATAAGGCTTGACGTGGATTCGATAGCGGAACTTATGGAAATGCAGGAAGACCTCCACTGGGGCATAGGTAGAGACCGAAAAAAAGCTTCAATTGGCGTGCACAACCTAGACACGGTTCAGCCCCCTTTCACATACACAACTGGCGACCCAAACACAGCCAAATTTGTTCCACTGGACAAAACAACAGAAATGAGTCTGAAGGAAATACTGGAAGAACATGAAAAGGGCAAAGCGTATCGACACTTGGTGGATTGGGCTCCTAGATATCCATTACTTATCGATAGGAAAGGAAGAGTTCTCTCCATGCCGCCCATTATTAATGGTGAATTGACACGAGTTGACAGCCAGACGCAGAATCTATTTATTGATGTAACTGGTCCCGACATCAACGCGTTAGCTAGAAGCATGAACGTTCTAGTCACCGCTCTAGCAGATATGGGTGGCTCCGTTGAAAATGTTCAAGTTAAATATCCCGATCACACCGTGGTTTCTCCTGATCTAACAGCTCAACAAATGAAGTTAAGAATCGGCTACGCTAACAAGTTGCTAGGGCTCAAACTTTCAGAGTCGCAGGCTGTACGGAGCCTTCGGAAGTGTAGGTTAGATGCGAAGAAAGTGGGTAAGGGGATCTTAGAGGTTTCAATTCCCGCCTATCGAACCGACATATTGCACGAGGTTGACTTAGTTGAAGAGGTGGCTATCGGCTACGGTTATTTCAGATTGAAACCAACCAAGCCAACAACCGTGACGACAGGCAAGCAGCATAAGGCAGAAGAAATGGCAAACCATGTTCGGCAAATCATGATTGGACTAGGCTTCACAGAAGTGATGAACTTCATTCTCACAAACGAAGTAGTTCATTATAAAAAAATGAGAAAGAACATCAGCAAGATGGTTAG
>DAOVDC010000005.1 GCA_030669695.1 Candidatus Bathyarchaeota archaeon | reverse complement strand
GCCACTCTACATCTAAAAGCATTTTGTTCCACACAACAAGTTACGACAAACCAAAACAACAAACAATGCTCACAAAAAAATAACCAGAAAGCAACTATAACAGAAGCCATGGCCCCCCTAGGTAGGGGGGTCTAGAAAGAGAGAGAATAAGAAACCGTAAAAGAAATTATAGGGGGGTCTAAAGAGAGAGACACACGCAAATAACATGACAAAAACGACTCTTCAAAAACACCACGGAAATAATAAAGCATATAAACAACGCAACCCCAGTTGATTCAGCACATTAACAAAAAGAAGGAAAGACAGACAAAATGCCACATTGGGGATACTCAAAAACGGACATAGATCCAGAAAAAACAGCGAAAGCCAGCGCACGCGAAATCAGAGTATCCCCAAAACACGCAACAGAAATATGCACGACGATAAAAGGAATGAAACTTGATCAGGCAAAAACTTACCTTCAACAAGTCATCAAAATAGAAAAACCCGTACCATTCCGCAAACATAAAAAGAAACTACCACACAGACGCGGACTACAAAAAATAGCCACAGGCAAATATCCCCAGAAAGCCGCACAAAAAATCCTGAAAAAACTGGAAGAAGCAGAAACAAACGCCGAATTCAAGGGACTAGACACAGAAAACCTACAAATTATACACGCATCAGCCTACCCAGGAATGAAAATCAAAAGATACAAACCAAGAGCCTTCGGACGAATGACACCACACTTCGAAACACTCTGCCACGTCGAACTGATCCTAGAACAAACAAAGGAGGAAACATAAAACGTCAACAGTCAAACACTTCATAACCGAATCCATAAAAAAAACAGAAATCGACGAATTCCTACAACAAGAATTCGAAAGAGCAGGATACGGCGGCGTAGACATCACAAACACCCCACTAGGCACACATGTAGTAGTATACACAATGCGCCCCGGACTAGTCATTGGAAGAGGCGGAGAAACCATAAAGAACCTCGCAAAAACACTAGAAGAAAAATTCAAAATGCCCAACCCACAAATCTCCGTAGCCGAAATCGAGATCCCAGAACTCAACGCACGCATCGTAGCATCTCGCATCACCTCAGCCCTAAAACGCGGCGTACACTTTCGAAGAGCAGGCTTCTGGGCATTAAACCAAATCATGGAAGCAGGAGCACTAGGCGTAGAGATTGTTATAAGCGGAAAACTACGAACAGACCGATCTCGATACGAAAAGTTTCGCTCAGGATACCTGCCTAAAAGCGGAGACGCTGCAAGAAAATACATGCGAAAAGCAGTATTACCCGTTCAATTAAAACCAGGCATTCTTGGAGTCAGAGTGCAAATTATGCCTCCAGACGCAAGATTTCCAGACCAAGTGCAGATTATTGAAGAACCCACAGAAGAGGCGATGAAGAAGACTGAAAAAGAAACCGCGGAGGCTAAAGAATAACATGCCGATCATAAGGATGAAAGACATTCGAACAATGTCTTCCGAGGACCGCAAAAAAAAGATCATTGAACTGCGAACCGAACTCGTCAGATTGAAAACAATGGTCAAAGCAGGAGGTTCTCTTGACAACCCCTCTCGAATACGAGAACTCCGCAAAACAATCGCTCGCATTCTCACAGTTGAAAACGAAGAAATGCACATGGAGAAGAAGAAAAAATGAAAATCACACCCACCACACTTCAACACGAGTTTATCGGGCTTAACGCTGAGGTTGTAAGAAGCCTACATTCTAGCTACGTGGGCATAAAAGGCAAAGTGCTCAACGAGACTCGAAACACATTGGTAATACTGCATAACAACAAGAAAACAATGATCATCAAGAACGTGGCGGTCTTTCATTTCACCATGCCCGACGGAACAGTTGTAGAGATAAACGGAAAGATTATCGTTGGACGGCCTGAAAATCGAATCAAGAAGCGAATCAGGAGGCGTTGGTAAATGACAACCCGTTCCGCAAAAAAACCAAAAAAAACCTGCAACGACCCAAACTGTCCCTTTCATGGAACCCTCTCGATCAGAGGGCACACATTGGAAGGTGTTGTCATCAGCGCCAAGATGGACAAAACCATCGTCGTGCGACGTGACTACTTAAATTACGTGCCAAAATTCAGACGTTATGAACGGAGGCACAGTCACATTCCCGCCCATAACCCCCCGTGCATAAACGTGAAAGAAGGAAATCTAGTGAAGATAGCTGAATGCCGCTCCATAAGCAAAACCGTTTCCTTTGTGGTAGTCGAAAAGCTGGGGGGAAGATGAGGTGGCAGCCAGAGCTAAATCGCGTGCTTTCATAGCCAGAGGAATGATCGGTCAGAGACCAAAAATTTCCACAGGCTTGTTAGCTGGTTCTATTGTCAAATGTACTGATAACAGCGGGGCCAGAAAACTCAGAGTAATTCAAGTAATGGGTTACCATGGTCGATTAAGACGTGTTCCCGCAGCAGCCGTTGGAGACAGGGTTGTTGTCTCAGTGAGAAAAGGAACGCCTGATATGAGAAAGAAAATATTTCATGCAGTCTTAGTTCGACAGAGAAAACCATACAGACGTGCCGACGGAGTCTGGGTTCAATTCGAAGACAACGCAGCTGTTATAATGACCCCCGAAGGAGAAATGCGCGGCTCGGAGATCCGAGGCCCAGTGGCGAAGGAAGCGGCTGAGCGATGGCCGAGAATAGCAAGCGCTGCAAGCATCATCGTATAGGAAGCTGAAAGAAGTGAAAACAACAAAACCTAGAAAACAGCACAAAAGATTGTATCAAGCTCCTCTGCATAAGCGATACAAACAATTCTCTGCTGCTCTTTCATCGAAGCTAAAAACGTCCTACAACACCAACTCGATTCCGGTGAGAATGGGCGACACTGTTCATATCATGAGGGGGGACCGTAAAGGATTTGAAGGGAAAGTCACCGGAGTTAACCGAACGAAGTATAGAATCTTTGTTGAAGGAGTAACACGGGAGAAAGTAGATGGAACTTCAATGCCCATCCCTATTCATCCGTCTAAGGTGAGAATTACCCGTCTGAATCTTGATGACAAGTGGCGCAGAGAAGCACTGAAACGAAAAGGCGTCGGCGAAAAAATAGAGTTACCAAAAGAGACGGCCGCGGAAGAAACAGAGCTAAAACCTGCGAAAGCCCAGCAGAAAAGAAAGAAAAAGGGAACTCGCAAAACTACGGCAAAAACCAGAGGAACGTAAATTGGGGAAAAAAGGCGGAAAAAAACACTTAAAACGAAAACCAGCTCCAAAATTTTGGCCTATCCATCGAAAAGAATTCGTTTGGGTAGTCAGACCTAAGCCGGGGCCTCACCCAACTTCACGTTGCATGCCACTTGCACTTATTGTCCGTGATATTCTTGGATTCGCAAAAACACGAAAAGAAGCAAAAACGATAATTTCCCAAGGAAAGATAGAAGTCAACGGAAAATTACAACTGGAGGAACTTTTTCCAACAGGCCTAATGGACGTCATTTCCATACCTGAGATGAAAAAAATGTATCGAATTTTACCCTCTGAAAAAGGGTTGTTTCTTCATTCCATTGGACCCGAGGAGGCACTATTCAAACTCTGTAGAATCGAAAACAAAACTGTCATTAAAGGCGGACATATGCAGCTTAATCTTCATGATGGAAGAAACATACAGGTTCAAGTGGAAGACCCCCAAAAACCTGAAAAAGATGTCTATCAAACATTAGATGTTTTGAAAACAAGTGTCCCTAGTCAAGAAATTACTGCACACCTGAAGCTAGGTAAAGACATGCACGCAATTATTGTTGGAGGAAAAAACGTGGGTAAATACGGCAAGATCGTTACCGTAGAAAAGCGCCCAGGCCAAAAACGCAGAGGCTCGCTGGTTACTATCGAAGACAAAAACGGAAATCGCTTCCAAACAACTCTTAATTTCATTTTCGCTACTGGTGACACCCGGCCGTGGATATCTTTGCCGGAGGATAATTGATTTGTCAGAAGAAGAAATTCGCAAGAGATGGCGTGAAGATCCGATGCTTAAATCCAAAATTGAAAAAGTAACCGTCAATATTTCTGTCGGAAAGTCTGGAGAGCCTCTTGAAAAGGCATCAAAGATTCTTGAGCAACTGACTGAACAAACGCCTTGTAAGCGAAAGGCCAAGAAAACAATACGGGATTTTGGTATCAGAAAAGGAGAACCGATCGCTTGTGTTGTGACTCTTCGGAAGGAAAAAGCGAAGAATTTTCTTCAGAAAGCTTTTCATACTGTTGATAATAAACTTTCAAAGGACTGTTTTGACCGTCACGGAAACTTTTCTTTCGGCATTAAGGAACATATAGAGATACCTGGCACCAAATACGTGCCAGAACTCGGCATATATGGCATGGATGTTTCAGTTACTCTTGGTAGACCCGGATATCGCGTTAAACGGAGGCATCGTGCTCGATCTAAAGTTGGACTAGACCACTTATTGACACTTGATGATGCGATGCTATTTATTAAAGACGAATTCGGAGTTGAAATCGTATAAGCTGAGGGAACTCTATGGGGAAACAGAAGCCTAAAAAAGAGCGAAAATACGGTAAGGGTAGTCGCCCATGCAGACGA
The DNA here is from genome assembly GCA_030669695.1 of Candidatus Bathyarchaeota archaeon. Next base: position 11,831 of record DAOVDC010000005.1, on the reverse strand, counting down.
TGTGGTTCCTATGGAGCAATCATTCGTCGGTATGGACTGTATTTGTGTCGTCAATGTTTTAGAGAGGTCGCTGAAAAACTTGGGTTCAAAAAGTATGAGTAGGAGGCTGGAAACTTGACACCTGTGGATACTCTTGCTAATGGGTTGACGACCATTATGAACAATGAGATGCGAAATAAGCGTGAATGCATAATTAGTCCAGCCTCTAAACTCTTGGGGCGCGTTTTGAGGATTATGCAACTGAATGGGTATATCGGCGAATTTGAATTTGTGGAGGACGGGCGTTCCGGAAAGTTCAAGATACAACTTCTTGGTCGTATAAACAAATGCGGCGCCGTAAAGCCCCGTTTTCCTGTGAGATCAAATGAATTTGAAACTTGGGAGAAACGTTTTCTCCCATCCAGGGACATCGGTGTTCTCGTGGTTTCCACTTCCAAGGGAGTGCTGGCTCATCGGAAGGTTAAGAAGGAAAAAATCGGGGGGAGACTCCTTGCTTTTATCTATTAGGGGAACTGTGAATGCGCGTCATTGAGGCGGTTAGATCGATCGAAATTCCTGAAGAGGTGGACGTTAAAGTAGAGGGAAGAGTTGTAATGGTTAAGGGTGAAAAGGGAACACTAACGCGAGACTTTTCTCATGCCCCCGTATCTGTTCAATTAGAAGAAGATTTGATAAAGATTCGGGCGAACTGGCCTCGCAAAAGAGAAGCAGCTCTCGTGGGAACGATCTGCTCTCATATTCAAAACATGATGATAGGGGTGACTAAGGGATTTACTTACAAACTCAAAATCGTGTTCTCACACTTCCCAATATCTGTCAAAGTTAGAGAAAAAACAGTGACTATCGAAAACTTTACAGGGGAACGAAGCCCACGCATAGCCAAAATAATGGGTGACGCCAAGGTTATGCCAAAGGGCGATGACGTAACTGTACAAGGAATCAACATCGAGGATGTCAGCCAAACCGCTGCAAACATCGAAAGAGCAACCAAAATTAAGAAAAAAGACCCCCGGGTGTTCCTTGACGGCATCTACACTTACGAGCGGCATGAGGGGATGGAAGAATGAAAAGCGAGAAAAAACCAGAGACGTTCGCCAAAGAGCGAGCTTTAAGAAAGCGAGAACGCATTAAAGATAAGAAACCCGATTTTAGGCGACAGGAAAGTTGGCGATACAAGAGAGTAGAAGAAAGTTGGCGGAGACCACGTGGCATAGACAGTAAAATGCGGAAGAAGGTAAAGGGTTGGCCCCGATCCGTGGAAGTTGGTTATCGTGGTCCAAAGAAAGCTAGAGGTCTTCACCCATCGGGATATGCAGAGGCTTTAGTATATAACGTAGATGATGTTGAAAAAGTTGATCCTAAAACGCAAGCCATCAGAATTGCTCGCACTGTGGGAGCGAGAAAACGCGTTGAAATCTCTGCTAGAGCCGAGGAACGAGGAATTCATATTCTAAATCCTAGAGAAATGAAAGAACTTGAAGAGGAAGTCGAGGAAGAAGAGAAGGAGAAGAAAGAGGAGAAGGCTGAATAGCATAAACGGAGCGAAAAGAATTGAGTCTTAGAAGTCAACGCCGATTGGCTGCCGAGCTTCTCAATGTTGGTGAGGGGCGAGTTTGGATAGACCCTGATCGAATAGAGGATGTTGAGGCAGCAATTACTAGGCAGGAAATCAGAAGGCTAATCCATGAAGAGATCATTCAACCTCGACCCAAAAAGGGTATTAGTCGTGCTCGTGCACGGGTTTTGCATGAAAAGAAAAAGAAAGGATTAAGGAGGGGCCCAGGTCGAAAAAGCGGGTCGACTCATGCAAGGATTTCTAAGAAGCGAAGGTGGATGAAAAAAATCCGAGCGTTGCGAAAAAAGTTGCGTGAACTGAAAACAAGCCGTGTGATCACGAAAAGCGTTTATCGTAAACTCTATAACAAAGCTGGAAGCGGAGTGTTCGAGTCAACAGCAGACTTGGAGCGTTACATCAAAACCCGTGATTTAGGGAGGAAACGGTAATGGCCACAGGACCCAGCTATCGTGTCCCCTTCCGCAGACGGAGAGAAGGAAAAACTGACTATCATTCAAGAAGAGCTCTTGTTTTGTCTAGGCTGCCTCGATTAATAGCTCGAGGGACGTTAAAGCATACTATCGCCCAAATCATTGAAGCCAAGACAAGTGGCGATGTGGTCATTGCGTCTGCTCACTCCTGTGAACTGATGAAAACTTATGGATGGCAAGGCAGTTGTAAAAACGTTCCAGCGGCTTATTTGACTGGGCTTTTGTGCGGTTGCAGAGCAATTGTCCATGGCGTGAAAAAGGCTGTTTTGGATATAGGTTTGCAGTGTCCTTCCCGAGGTTCGCGAGTTTTTGCTGTGTTAAAGGGGGTTCTTGACGCTGGTATGATGGTTCCACATGATGAAAAGATGCTGCCGGACGGAAAAAGAATATGTGGGGAGCATGTTGTCGATTATGCGAATCAATTATCTTCAAACCCGGATGCCTATCAGAAATCGTTCTCGAAACAGTTGTCAAAGGGTTTGCGTCCTGAACAACTTTCTGAACATTTTTCTTTGACGAAGGAGAAAATTGTTTCTTCATTTAAGGAGGAAAAAACATGAGATCCACAGAGGAAAAGGTGGAGGGGTGGAAGCCTCGTACAAGGCTGGGGAAAATGATTCTTGAAGGCCATATTTCTTCTATTGAAGAAGTGTTTATGGAAGGGCTGAAAATACGTGAACCGGAAATAGTGGATGTTCTTCTTCCAGATCTGCAAGAAGAAGTTATTGACATAAATTTGGTGCAAAAGCAAACTGATGCTGGAGAGAAATCTCGATTTAAGGCGATTGTGGCTGTTGGAAACCGCGATGGCTATGTGGGTTTAGGTTCAGGAAAGGCGAAGCAGGTGCGTAATGCTATTGAGAGAGGCGCGGTGGATGCGCGTCTTAATGTTACTCTTGTTCGTCGAGGTTGTGGAAGCTGGGAATGTGGGTGTGGGAAACCGCATTCTTTGCCGTTTCGGGTTCGAGCTAAGTGTGGTGGAGTTGAGATTGTGTTGATTCCGGGTCCTCGTGGTTTAGGTGTTGTTGCGAATGAAGCGGCTAAGGTTATTTTGGGGCTTGCTGGGGTTAAGGATTGTTGGACGAGGAGCTATGGTTCTACCAAAACTGTTCCTTCCTTTGCTTATGCTGTGTTTGAGGCTCTTCGGAAAACGTATACTCTTGTGATGCCTAGTGATTGGGTGGGGTAGATGAAGGGGAAGCGAAAGTGTTTAGCGGTTATTCGGGTTCGTGGACTGAGTGGTGTTTTTCGAGAAATTAGTGAAACGCTTCAGATGCTTCATTTAACTCGGAATTGTCATGCTACATTGATTGATGATCGTCCTTCCTACTTGGGTATGTTGCGTAAAGCGAAGGATTACTTGGTTTGGGGTGAGGTTTCTAGAGAGGGTGTTGTGCTTCTTTTGGGGAAAAGGGGGAAGCTTGTTGGTAATAAGAAGTTGACTGAGAAGTATGTTCAAGGGATTGGTTATGAATCAATTGATGATTTGGCTGAGGCTGTTTATGAGTTGAGGGTTGAGTATAGTAGTCTTTCTGGTGTTAAGCCTGTGTTTCGTCTTCATCCACCAAAGAAAGGTTTCAAAGGTAAGGTGAAAAAGAGTTATGCTGCTGGTGGAGTTACTGGATATAGGGGTGAAGTTATTAACGATCTTATTAAGCGGATGGCTTGATCTGTTGGTGTTTTGTGAATAGTATAGACGAACGTTTTTGTTTGTTACATTGTTTGCGTGTGTCTCTCTCTTATAGACCCCCCTATAATTTTTTTATTCTTCACGAAGCTTGTTTTTCGTTTGTTTTTTGGAAATAAGCTTAAAAATGGTTTATCCCACGTCTGGAATCGACGGGAAAAGATGGGATAAGGTGGGAAAAGGTGGAAAAAGGCTGGAAAAGGTGGGAATCGACAGCGGCTTTATTGGAGAATGCGAGTTTTCCTGTGTTGCAATCAACAGTTTTCGTGAAGAAATAGTTTTGAGAGGCTATCTTCTTTCATGTTCAGCGTTGTGCACACATGCCCAAGGTGTTTATTGCCAACTCGGTAAGGTGAAGGCGATTTTCCATGCCTATTTTTAATGTTTTTGCTTGCGCAATCCTGATCTCCTTGTCACTTTATATAACTTTGATCAGCTCTTTTAGCGAACTGGGCTCGACAATGGTGTCCTCATCTGGGAAGGCTAAGATATCTGCTGGAGGGATCGACTTCTACCGCACCTATGTTGTGTGTGTGCGCGCACTTTCTATATACCGATAATATTCCAGTGTCTTTTCAAGCCCTTCTTTCACGGGTACTTTCCAGTTCCATCCTAGCTGTTTGATGTTGGTGTTGTCAACTAGAATGTTTCCAACGTCGATCCGTTTGTGATAGCCTGGAGATTCAACATAAACTACTTTTCCTGGGGTTAATTCTTCAATCCATCTTCCAATTTCGTAAAACCATGTTGCTTTGTTTGTTCCGACAAAATAAAGCTCTCTGCTTTTATCTTTTTCCATGATCATCCTTGCAGCTGAGATGACGTCTGAAATGTAAATGTAGTCTCTGAAGAATTTTCCCTCGTCGTATATCGTCACATCCTTGCCCTTGAAGCCCTTATATAATAAGTAGTTTAGAGCCGCTTTCCTCGGGTTATTATGTTGCTCTCTAGGACCAAAAGTGTTAGTAAGCCGCATTACGACCGTATCTAAATCGTAGACCCTATTGTAAATCTTGCAATAATGTTCGCTTGCTAGCCTATCTGCTGCGTAGATATTTAAGGGATTACATGGGGTTTCCTCGTTTATTGGTAAGGACTTGGGTCTTCCCACAACCCAGAACGTACTACCTAAAATGAAGCGGCAGGTTTTTCTCAGCTTCCTAATGGTTTCTAACATGACAATTGTAGTCTTTGAGTTCACATCAACATCATACAATGGATTTTCAAATGCTTCATAGTGAGTTAGTTGCCCTGCAAGATGAAAGGCTATATCCGGTTGATACTTCAAGATGGTTGTTTCTAGCCATCTAAAATCAGTAATGTCTCCATATTCAATCTTCACTCTGTCCAAAATGTTAGCAATATTTTGTAACTTTCTTTTACTTCTAGATATAATAACAACGTCATGGCCAGAGTTAACTAAATCTTCAGAAAGATGACTGCCGATGAAACCCATCCCACCTAAAATTAATATTCTCAAAAAATCCCTCTAACGATTTATTTCTTAAACCTTCTTATGAAAGTCTCAAAGGTGTCGATAATGTAATTTAGCATATCTTCGGCAAGTCCGGGATGGACACCTACAAAAAAGGATGACGTCATAACTCTATCGCTATTCTCCAATTTTCCGACCACTCTATAATCAACATCTCTGTAAGCAGGTTGCCTTGAAATGTTTCCAGCAAAAAGTGGTCGTGTGTCGATACGATGTTCCCCAAGAAAATTAACTATATCTTTCCGCTTGAAGGGGGCGTCATCTTTGACCGTGATGGGAAATGCAAACCAACACGGATCCGCCTCTGGTAAGGATTCTGGGAGAATGAGGTAATCTTCAAATTTCAATAACTCTTTGCATAACTTCTTGAAGTTCTGTCGCCTTTTTTGGATAAACTTAGGGAGCCTCTGTAGTTGTTGTAGTCCTATAGCAGCTTGAAGGTCTAATGGTTTTAGGTTGTAGCCTATGTTAGTGTAGGTGAAACGTCTGTCGTAGTCTGGAAGCGGTGTTTTCGAAAATCTTAGAGGACAGTAAGCATTGGGATCTAATGAGATTGTGCAGACAGGACATACACAAGCCCTTCCCCAATCTCTAAGGGATCTAACAGTTAGAGAGAGCTCTTCGTTATTTGTTACTATAGCTCCACCTTCGCCCATTGTAATGTGATGAGCGGGATAGAAACTGAAGGTGCCCATATCTCCAAATGTTGAAACATACTTCCCGTCATATCCTGAACCTAAGGCATCGCAAGAATCCTCAATGACATATAATTCATGGTCTTCTGCAAAGTTCATTATCTGGTCCATTTCATTTGGGTTACCCAGGGTGTGGGGAAGCATGATAAGCTTGACTTTTTTTGAAAAAGCATTCTCTAACTCTGAAGCATTAATGTTGTATGTTGTAGGGTTAATATCCATTAAAACAGGCTTAATACCCTTTTGGATTAGCGGATTTATAGTTGTTGGGAAGGTTGTTGCAGGCGTGATTGCTTCAGCTCCTTTGAGAATTCGAAGAGATTCAACTGCCAATAGGTTAGCTGAGGAGCCGCTGTTTACCAGCACGCAGTGTTTTGTCCCAAGAAAGTTTGAAAACTGTTTTTCAAATGCACCTGCATACTTTCCAATTCCAAACCATCCTGATAGCAATGATTTTAGCGCTGCAAAAATTTCATGGTGATCGTAGATGGCCCAAGCGTAATGAATGGTGGTTTTGCCGGGAATAAATTCTTTTTTCTTTTCTTTAAATATGCGTTCCAAAAGGTCGAAAAGATCTTTATCATATATTTCTGACATCATCTCCCCCGCATCTTCTCTTTAATAAATAACCCTGCCTCCAAAATGCTATCAAAAGTACCACAGTCAAACCATCGCCCCTCCAAAATGCGATATTCCACTCTGTACTTCGTAGAGGTTACCATTTTATGCATGGTCTCTGTAATCTCCAGTTCTCCTCTCCAAGAAGGATTCAATTGTTCGATCACCTCACATACTGATGGTTTAAGGCAATAAATTCCCGTAATTATGAGATTGCTTTTTGGCTTTCTCGGTTTTTCTTCCAATCCAATCAACATGTCCTCTTTTATTTCGGCGACACCGTAGCCTTCTGGATTTTCCACTTCTGCTAAAAGAATCCTTGCGTCAAAGTTAGACTTGTCAAAGTCTTTAACAAAGTTTGCTATCCCCTTAGGGAAAATATTGTCGGCTAAATGGACAACAAAAGGGTCTCCTCTAAAAAAGTCTCTAGCGCAAAAAATCGCGTGGGCGATACCTTTAGGTTCGCCTTGCCACTTGTAAGAAAGATTTACCCCATACTTGTAACCGTTCCCTAAATACTTAATAACATCTTCAGGTTTTGCTCCTCCCAAAACAACACAAATGTTCTTGATCCCAGCTAGGTAGAGAGCTTCTAAGCCATATTCAATCATGGGTCTATCATATACAGGCAATAAATGCTTATTAGTAATGTACGTTAAGGGTCTAAGGCGAGTTCCGTATCCACCAGCCAGCAAGACACCCTTCATTTCATCATCTCCGTGTGCGCAAGTTTTGCAGACTCTTATTTTCTTAATGTGATATAAAAAAGTAGGTGCGTATTTAGCTAACTAGAATCCTATTGTGTTGTCGCATAATATACGACGAAGCTTTGTGATTGTGTTGTCTAAAAATCTCGATGTCAAATGTTTGTAGATAAAATCTTTAAATATTCACTGAATGATGATTAAAGACTGGTTGGTTGCTTTGCTAGAAGGTATAAAAATCTACGAATCAAAAAGATTTTTGACGAAAGAATGTTCTTTACAGAATTATTACCTCAAAACTGGAAGGAAATTCTAAGGGAATAGGTGATACCCATGAATGTTCTTGTCACTGGTGGAGCAGGCTATATTGGCTCAGTCATGGTACCTATGCTCTTGGAAAAAGGATATAAAGTAAAGTGTTTGGATAGATTTTTTTTCGGAAAGGAAACTCTAGGAGACGTCATTTCGAACTCGAATCTTGAATTAATTAAAGATGATATTCGTTGGTTTGATTCCAGTATACTGAATGGTGTAGACGCAGCGATAGATTTGGCTTCTCTATCAAACGATCCTACTGGAGAACTTGTTCCTTCTAAAACATACGACATAAACTATCTTGGAAGGGTGAGGGTTGCCAAACTCTGTGAGAAATACAAAGTTGGAAGATACATTCTTGCTTCAACATGCAGCGTCTATGGATTCCAAGAAAACGTCTTGGATGAGAAATCGCCGACAAATCCCCTTACAACCTACGCGAAAAGCAATGTGTTAGCCGAGAAGGACGTTCTGCAACTTGAGGATAAGAAGTTCTCAGTTACTGTTATGAGACAAGCAACCGTGTATGGATTGTCACCAAGAATGAGATTTGATTTAGCAGTTAATGGCATGGTTCTCGGAGCATACAAAAACAAAAAGATCCCAGTTATGAGAGATGGGACTCAATGGAGACCGTTTATTCATGTGAAGGACACATCAAAAGCTTTTATAACAGTGCTTGAAAGCCCAAAGGACAAAGTGAACGGACAAATCTTCAATGTAGGCTCAAACGAGCAAAACATCCAAATCTTAGCGCTAGCTGAGCTTGTAAGGGAGAACCTTCCGATACCTATTGAAGTTGAATGGTATGGAAGCCCAGACAAAAGATCGTATAGAGTGAACTTCGACAAAATCCACAGAACTTTGGGTTTTGGTCCTGACTGTACCCCAAAAGATGGAGTACGAGGGGTCTATGAAGCACTCGAAGGCGGTAAGGTGATAGATTCCATAGAAACAAAAACCGTTGAGTGGTACAAACACCTACTAAGCATGCGTGAGACACTAAAAGAAATAGTCATCCGCGACACGATTATATGAAGCAAAGCTATTCTATAATTTTCATTGCTTTTAGCTTCTTAAATCTCCCACAATACCACTTCCATAATCTGAGTTTTTCATACAATTCTTTGAACGAATACCCATGAAAATGAACAACGGAAAAAGCCGAATCTAAAACAGTTTTGTAACCACGCTCAATAACCCTTCTAGACCAAACCCAGTCCTCGCACTCCTTAATTCCATATTCAATAAGACCTACATCAAATGGAATTTCTTCCCAAACTTTTTTTCTAATAATAACATTCACCGTGGAGATAGGGGTATTTTCCGCAATGTATCCTGCAAACATCGCAATACGAATCGGCAAAGTAAAACAAATCGTCTCCCAAATGCTTCCCTCTCTAGTAGAGATGTAATATCCGCCAACCGCTGCAACTTTTGGATCAGTGAGATGTCTTCTTCCAATTCTGAGCCAGTTTTTACTTGATATATCACAGTGCCCATTGATTGTCGCAACGAATTCGCCTTCTGCTCTTTCTATTCCTACATTGAGAGAATAGGGATGAGAAAATTCGGATATGGGGACGAAGATTATTGGTATGTCAACGTCAATACTTGAGAGATAATCTTCTAACAGTTCTTTGTCTTCTTCATTTGAGAAGTGGTCAACCACAACTATATCTCGTGGTTTAATTGTCTGTTTGGGAAGTCTATCCTCCAATAATAACTTTAGATTCCTCTCCATATCTCTAACCCGTATGACAACGGAAATATCCGAATCTTTAGACATGGTTTTCTCCTACTTTTTATTGACAGACAACTTAGGAAAACTTGTTCATAAATGAGTCCCGCTTATTTTTTTCTGGTTTGAGGATCCCACATATCTCACCGATGCAGAAGGTGAATGCCCTGAAGAAATCTAGTAAGGGGTAGATGATGGCTCTTTCGTATCGCTTATTTTGTAACGCTTTGTTCATATAAAGTGCTACAGTTCCGAGTAAAGGCATGATTGTAATTCCCAGGAGCAGTAGGGGGAGAATGTTCACTTTTGTTGTGAAGGTTAGGAATGTTACTGATCCTACGATTGCTAGCCAAGCTAGGAAGATTATGAGGCTTAGAAGGCACCATGTCGAAAGTGTGTCTCTAGCTTTTTTCTTTTTGAGCAGAATACCTCCTCCTCTGCCAAAGTTTATGTTCTGTTTCAGTAATGCCCTTAGTGTTGATCGGTGTTCATGCCAGACGAAGACTTCTGGGTCCAAGACCATCTTATAGCCTACTCTGCAAACTCTCTCGACAAGCTCATCCTCGTCAAAGCCGTAACGGATATCCTCATCAAAACCACCCACTTTCTCAAGTGCCTCTCGTCTGAAAGCCATATTGCTGCCTGCAGGGCAACGGGAAAACAGCTTTATCATGTCCAGCTTCTGACGTTTCTTAAAGATTCGTTGTGTTGGAAATATGCTGTCGTCGGCATATTGAGATAGGAAGTTGTTGTGCCATCCTTTCGAATTGCCACCCACACATCCGACTTGTGGATCCCTGAAGTTCTCGACGATCTTGTTGATCCAATCCTTTGGGACAACACAGTCTGCATCTGTAAATGCAACAATCTCGCCACGACTATTTCTGATTCCAGCATTTCTTCCCCCGTTTAGTCCTTCTCCCTCCTGAGAGAGCAGTTCGACGGGGTATTTTGCGACTATATCTCTGGTTCCATCTGTGGAGTTTCCATCAACCACGACTATCTCAAGCCTTTTCTTGTCATAATCGATCTTCAGAAGAGACTCTAGAAGTCTTTCTATCGTTGCTACGCCATTTCGGACAGGAACCACAATTGAAACCATCGGTCGATCTTCATCAATGCCCATCGTGGTTATGCCTCTTTCTTGGAAAGGGGTTGCTTTTGAAATGATTTTTTTCTATACAATCTATGAAAAGGGGCGGTGTGCTTAAATATGCTTGGCTCAGGATTTGAGCTCGTGTCTGTGATATGTTTTGTTATTATCTGTTTCAAGTCCTCCTACACTATGTCAAGAGCATCTGTATCTTTTTATCGAATCTGAGGCATGCATACTTCCTGTAGGCAGAGCCCCGACTCTGCTCTTAAACCATTCTCTTCTCTCTCTCGGGCCAAAATATTCATGTGGAACATCTTTGAGGTGCCCATTGTTTTTCTTACGCAGTTTTACGTTTCCTTCGTCTATAACGAGCACCTTAAGATTTTCTTGTTTTGCGGAGTTGAGTGGTTTCAGGTTTTTGACATCGTTTATGGATGCGGTTACGATGTATGATAACATACGGTCACCGTATCTCTTTCTATAGGACGCGTGCGTGTGTTAAAAGGTTTAGACACAAAAATAAATCGCTTAATAAATAAGTTTAACTAGACAATGGATGGTGAGAGAAATGTCCAAATCGGTTTTAAATGTGCTTGCTTTGGTGATTTGTGTTTGCATCTCAACCTTTGTTCATGTCGGTGAAGTAGATACAATAAATGATTTCAGCGACCAGGTGCAGCTGTTCGACTCACGAACATTATACATCCATGGATACTTAGTTTACAAATATAATTGTCCAACGCCTGCTTCAATTCCGATTCCAGTTTTTGTAGAGGTTTGGACGAATAATTTTTGGTCAGACGTAAGGATTTTGCAAACTGCGTCGAGTTCTGGTGGAAGGACGTTAGGGGTCGGTTACGTAAAATACAATGTTACTAGTGGAAAATACGAGTTGTCAGAAAGGGAAGATCGCGATTCAATCTATGGTGTGCAGTTTAATTTCACCGATGTTAAGCTGTATCAGGAAATCAGAACGGACGTTTGGATTAAGCTTTCCATATCGAAAGTTGATATGACGGATATATTGAATGAGACTGTGGGGGACGTTTTTGAGGCAAGTAGTCAACTTGGTGCTGACTATGGAACGTATGTAAACGAAACATACTACTGGGATTACGGCAACACAAGTGTTCAAGACGTGATTCAAGAGATTAACCAAACAGCTGGTGGATCCAACGTGTATGACATAGTCTACGCGACGATAGACTGGTTTTCCACTCATATGGTCTACAGGGAGCACGAGGATTACCCTGATCAGAGGTTGAAAGCCAGCCGGATACTGAACGAAACCATTGAGGTTACGGGTGATGGAGAAAAGCGATATGGCGTCTGTAGACATTTTGCCGAGGTTTTTGTTGCGATTATGCGGGGATTTGGGATTCCTTGTAACCTTTTTAATGGGTTGGTTTTTTCCGACATGGGTGGAACTGTTGG
>DAOVDC010000061.1 GCA_030669695.1 Candidatus Bathyarchaeota archaeon | reverse complement strand
TTCCTAAATCCGTTTATATCTACGCTGACGCATTTCGATGTTGATCCGATTTTAATCACTACCACTGAAATGTACCAGAAGCCAGAGATGAAGCGAATAATAAGGGAAATTATGAACAAGCGAGAACAAGTAAGAGACATTGTTAACAGGTACAGAGGAGAAGCAAAAAAACCTGAAGACTGGATTCCCTTCAATCCTTTCTGCAACAAATGTCACGCCATAAGCTCCACCTTCACAAAAGCTCTCACAGTTGATCTCGACAACTGGACGGCAGAATACGAGTGTTCAAAATGTGGTGATCACGGCTTTTCAAACATGGAACTGGGAAAACTAGACTGGAGGCTAGAATGGACTGCTATATGGCAACTTCTGAACGTAACCTTTGAACCATTTGGAAAAGACCACGCCATGGCTGGTGGCAGTAGAGAGAGTTGTAGTATACTATCTACAGAAGCCTTGGGATTCGAACCACCGAGAGGGCAGTCCTATGAATTTGTGTCTTCACTTGTTGAAGGTAAGCCTGTGGAGATGACGAGTTCCGGTGGTGTATCTTTCAGCTTTGACGAGTGGTCCCATGTTGCTGAGCCTGAAGTGTTAAAGTATTGGTACCTTTTTATGAAACCGATGACACATCTCGATTTCAGTCCGTCCAAGATTCCGCATCTTGTCGCCGAATACGATTGGGCTGAATCCATGTATTTCGAGATTGAAAGGGCAGAGGATCCTGAGAAGATGTTGGCTATGAAACGAAGCTACGAGTTGGCTCATAATGAGCATCCGCCTAAGAAACTGCCTCTTCGTGTACCATACGATCATGCAACTTTGGTGTCTCAGATAGTCCCAGACCTCTCGGATCAAGAGGATGTCCTGAAAGTACTGAGAAGAACCCAACCCATCCCAAAGGAGATTTCTGAAGAAGACACTCAATACCTCATGAAAAGAATTCAACGAGCACACTATTGGGCAACAAAATATGCTCCTCCACGATACCGACTCAAAGTGTTAAGTGAAATTCCCACTGATATCGAGAAAAAGCTGAGTAAGAAAGAGATAGAAGCTCTTCATCTGCTTGCCGATGCCCTAGAGACACGCGAGTGGACTCCAAGCGATTTTAAGGCTGAAATCTACCGAATAGCCCGTGAAACAACAAAGATTGGCCCCAAAAGGTTTTTCCAAGTTGTCTACCTCGCCTTTTTCGGTCAACCCTCAGGCCCTCGACTCGCTCCATTTCTGTTGTCCTTTGACAAAAACTTTATTGTGAAACGACTAAGAGAATTGAACAAAGTTTAGGATAAAACACGGATGGTTTTGTCGGAAAGATTCGTCCCTGTCATTTTCGCCATGACCGAAGCGCTGCAGTCACTATCAGGATTCCGAAGACAACCACGACCAAGGTGACTGAGAGTATCAGATTTTTTTCGGGCCCTACAACGTAAAGGTACCAAGAACCACCAATCGCCGTGAACAGAATTCCCCAAGCAAATATGCTGAATGCTCCACGTGCATATTTCTCCGGCGTCTTCACTCTAATTCCAGCAACAACCATCGTCCAAACGCCATAGAAAGTGAGAATCAAAGGGATGATTCGGTCCATGCTAATGAATTGAACAGCATAGGCGGTTAGGCAAATCGCTATGATAATCACAAACACGCCTATTGAAAGAAGACCTAATGGTAGCTTTGTCATGGACATCATCCAAGCTTCATTATAGCTTCTGGCCGCATTCCGGGCAGAACTTCGCCGTCACCAAAACCGCGTGTCCACATTTTGAGCAGTTTTTCGTTTCTGCCGATGGTGCCGCAATTTTTGTCCCGCAGTCTGGACAGAATTTCGAGGTGGCGGGTATTTTTCCGCTACATTTCGGGCAAATGAGTAGTGCTGCAGCAGGTGCGGAGGCTACTCCAGTCGGCGTCATTATCTGAGGTATGAGAACCATTCCTGTACCTAGTCCTGCTCCTGAAGATTTTCCTAGTTCTTTAGCAGCCTCTTTGACAGTTTCCATTCGTAGCACCTCTTCTGGAGCGGCGCGTCCCGTTCTGAGCCAGAAGAGTCGTTCACGGTATTTAGGTGTCGTGTCTATTCCTTCGAAGCGGAGGTCTGTGAGGTCGAGTCCTATTCTCCTGAACGCGTCTAGAATAGCGGTCTTTGCTGCAACGGAGGTTTCATCTAGTTTCGTGAAAACGGTGAGCAGATCGTATCTTGACAGTTCGTCGATGATCTTTTCGTTGAGGAAGCCTCTGAGATAGTTGTTTACGTCGCTTGTTGTGTAGGCGTTTTGTCCACCGACGACTTCGTTGACAAAGAGCTGTGGGTTCTCTACCTTAAACCAGAAAGATCCGTGAACCTGGAGCGGCGCTAACTCAGTTGTCTGCGCCCGTGTTCCATATTTGCCGGCAACCACACGGGTCGAGACGAAAATCACCATAGCTTTGAACGGAGTCTCACCAAACCCTGCTATTCTCCTAAGGATGCCAGTCAATAACGGCACATTCAAAGTAGTAATGGTATGTCTTCCCGGACCAAATATATCGTAGGCCTTTCCATCTCTGAAGAAAACCGCAGCTTCAAACTCACGGACGATAAGTTGGGCGCCCCATGTAATGTCTTCATCAGGGTATTTCCAAACAATGTCTTCTGATCTTGGATTCTTCCATTCAATAACTTGAGGCATTTCACTTCACCCCCAATATTACCTCTCCACGTTCATCAAACTTTTTTTCCAATGATTCCAGTGAATCACGGAGTTTTTCAACGTGCTCCCTCGCTTTTTGGAATTCACGTTTCATAACTTCTCCTTTGAACACAGAAGTATCGTCAAGGATTTTTTGTGTCCGACCGATAAGTTCGTTGTCGAAGGCGATCATTTTGTCAAGCTTTTCTTCTTGAACCTTTAAGACGTTGAAGAAGCCCGCATAACCGTACGATGCATGATTTATTTTCTCCGTTACTCTGTCAAATATCATGACAAGTCGATCCATTTCTGTTAATACTTCGTGAAGGCGTTGATCGGAAAGTTTCTGGAAAACTTCTTTAGTGTCTTTTCTGGCTTCCAACAATTTTCGGTAGATGTGATTTCGAATCAGCTTGTCAGTTTCTCTTCGTAACTCCTTCTCCTTGTATCCTCTGAACCCGGGAAGCTCTCCCAGAATTCTCTCGAAAAGCGTTCGTTCTTCCTTAGCTTTCTCAAGCAACCCTTTTTTCTCGTTCAAATTGATCTTCCTCTGATTCATTTAATTTATTTTAGAAGTGGGTATAAAAGCTTTCATTTAGAAGAGACCAAATCTTGTTGCGGGGATATCTCCTTTAATGACTGTTCCTGTGGCACCGTCCAAGATGATGTTGTATCGTTCGCCCTTGTATTCGTAGGTGATAAACCATATTGGCGCGTGTAGGTAAACGGAATCGCCAATGGAGAAGTCGGTTTTCATTTCAATGATTTTATCCACATCTTGCTTCGCCAAAAATTGATGATGACTTTGAATCTGTTGCTTAGCAGACTCTACCGCCTCAGCTTGGTCTATCTCGCTGTTCAAAACTTTAGCAAACTTTTCGATCTTTCGAAAATCGTATGAAATTTTTCCTTCAAGCGGTACGTCATACTCTCTCGTAGGAAACTCAGCAGCCTTCCGCGCTAGAACAAGCCAATCATATTTTTTCTCGATTTTTCCCTCCTTCACAACGGGAGGAACTAACCTTTCAAAGACGCCTTTATACTCGCTGGTGGCAGTGACAGGAACGATCCAAAACGGCAGGTAAACCAAACTTTTCTCTAGAATCTTGGACGACTTGGCGAGGTCTCCTGGTTTCATGAAGCCTGACCGCATCCAGTTGCGCACGAGTTCCTCCGATTGGGCGGGATTGTACTCGTTGAGAATCATGGAGTGTTTGAGGGTGAACGCTTTGCCTGTTTCTATGACGCTGGTGTAGCCGCAGTATGGGCATGTTGTGATGATTTCGCCTGGGTTGAACGCGATGGGTGCGCCGCACTTGGAACATCTGATTTCTTGAACTATCGACATCGAGAAACCCTAGCAATTAGTAAGACAAGCTGAACATAAATTTTGTTAGCTCGTGAAGTCTTTTCTCATCGTAGAGAAAATCTTGGATATGACGTAAAGCTTAATTTACTTTTACTTACCTCTATAACTACAATCTGATAACGTGGAAAAGGAGAAATTTTCCCTTTGGCTAGGTTCGCTAAACTGAGACTTTCCATGACTATTTCCATTCTGCTGGTAACCACTATATTTGCCGTCTTCTTAATCGCAATACTTCTTCTTTTTCAGCTTCCTCTCACCTACGCTCTCACTTTCACTCTCATCGGAGTGATACTTTTCATACTAATCGAGTATTTGATTGGACCCGAAATGGTCAGATGGTCAACGAAATTAAGATATCTTCATCCAGGGGAACATCCATGGCTGGAATCAACCGTCAAAGAGTTGGCGCAGAAAAGCGAGTTACCTATGCCAAAACTGGCCATTGTCCCTGATCGAACACCTAACGCCTTCGTTTTCGGAAGAACCGCTAAAGGAGCCACCCTAGCAGTTCATGAAGGACTACTCAGACAATTGAATCAAGCAGAAATTCGCGGAGTGATTGGACACGAGCTGGGACATATAAAACATAAAGACTTCGTGGTGATGACTGTACTCTCCGCGTTACCACTCATAGCCTATCTGATTGCACGGCTAGGCTTTGCTACGGTGCGGTTTACCGATGGTGGACGTAAAAAAGAGGGCGGTATACCCATTCGGGCTTTGATCTTTGTGGCCGCTGTCATCTCCTACATAGTCTATATTGTCACGCTTTTATGCGTCATGCGACTAAGTCGCCTTCGAGAGCACTATGCCGACGCTTACTCAGCTTATGTGACGGGAGCACCTCGACAGCTGGGAAGTGCATTAACCAAAATTGCCTATGGATTGTCGTTGTCGCCAAACCCTCCACACGGTGCCAGAACCCTCTACATAGGCGATCCAGCGTTGGCAAAACAGGAATG
>DAOVDC010000017.1 GCA_030669695.1 Candidatus Bathyarchaeota archaeon | reverse complement strand
AATAGTCTGTTTACAATAAAAGAGTTTAGGCGATAGACAGTCGCTCTTCACCATCGATACTCTTACGTTTACAAATTTTTGTCAAAAACCTATAAATAATTTCCAGATATACCATGATTTATGCTAAATTCTCTTAGAGAGGCTTGCGGTGTTTTTAGCGCGTACGATTTTGAAGGCGGCCCCATCTTCCCCTACATCTATTGGGGGCTAAGAGCACAAAACCATCGGGGCCATCAGTCACACGGTTTCGTTACATTTAACGGCTCATTTAATACACATCGGAGTTTGGATTTAGTTCCGAAAATAAAAAGAAAAGATATCCAAAATTGGCTCGACAGATTGCCAGGAAACGTCGGTGTAGGAAGCATAAGATACACAACTTCAGGCGGAACAGACGAAGAATCACTAAAAAAAGGCATCCAACCAGTTTTAGCGGAAACAGAAAAAGTGAAAGTTGCAGTAGCATTCAACGGTAACATCGTCAACAATTCTCGGTTAAAAAGGAAAATCAGAGAAAAATTTCCAAGTTTTTCTTATGAATGCGATGCGGAACTGATTTGCAGAAAACTCCTCATAGAACTCATGGAAAATCATGATCTAGCTTCATCCGTCACAGCTTGTATGAAAGAAGTAGAAGGCGCTTTCTCGGTAACAGGGATCACCCAGAACGGAGAACTATTCGCTTTTAAAGACCCTTATGGAATAAGACCTCTTTGTTGCGGCCACAGCATAAACCGCAAGATATACGCAACATCCTCAGAAACCGTTGGTTTAGACATCAACGGCTTTGAACAAGGCTTCGAAGTGGAACCTGGAGAACTCGTGACCCTGTCAGAAGATGGATTCACGCGACAACAACTTGTCCCATGTAAAAGGAGAGCGCTTTGCAGTTTTGAATTCGCCTATTTCGCAAGACCAGACTCAAGGTTAGGAAACAACTACGTTTACGAGGTAAGAGAAGAATTTGGAAGAAATCTGGGAAGAGAATACTCTGAAATAGCGAAGAAAGCCGATATGATCCTGTCAATACCAGAAACTGCAAATGACGCTGCATACGGGCTTCACGAAGAAACCGGCATAAGATGGGAACGGGCTACGAGAAGGCATAGATACGTAACAGAGCGTGCATTCATTCTGCTACCCCGAGAACGACAAACAACAATTGACAGAAAAATCAATATCCTCGATCGCAAACTCCGCGGGAAGACGGTTATAGTAATCGAAGACAGCATAGTCAGAGGCGACACAACAAAAGTGGTAATACAAAAACTACGTAAAAAAGGAGCAAGAAAGGTTCACATGTTCATTACATTCCCCAGAATAACAAGCCCTTGTTTCTACGGGATCGCAATGGCCACATACGGCGAATTGATCGGATCTAGATATGAACCTCAGGAAATAGCTAAAATAATTGGGGCGGACAGTGTAAACTATCAGTCATTGAATAATTTCATCGAAGCTACTGGTTTGAAGAAAAACGAACTATGTCTAGGATGCGTCACTGGGAAATATCCCACTCCGCTGGCTCAAGAAATAGCGGACGAAATGAAAGAGAAATTTGAAAGAGGAGAGAAAGAAATAGGAAGAATATATGAAATCGCAAGTGGTATTGAATGAACGGAAGATGGCAGCAGTTTCATTTTTGATTTTCTCGGATGTGGTTTGATGGAAAGAGTTGGCATCTTAGTTGTTTGCTACGGTTCAAGGGGAGTTGCAATGGTGGATGCTTTTTGCCGTAGCGAAAAATACAGTGCTGAAGTTTATGTAGTAGACAAACAGAGAAACCCTTTCAATGTAGATAAGGCAAAAGAACATGTTGTCATCTCCGATCTTGACATAAGAAAAATTTGCAGGTTTGCCGAAAAATACGAAAGAAAAATTGATTTTGGAATCATTGGACCTGAAAAACCTATAATCAACGGTATTAGAGACATCATTGAAGAAAAAACTAACATACCAATAATATGCCCAACAAAGGAATATGCGATCGAAGGAAGCAAAGTTACACAACGACGTTTATTTCAAGAAGTGGTGCCAGAAACAAACCCTGTTTTTAAGGTATTCGACCCAAAAGATTACAGCAACGTAGATCATGTTAAAAGAGACGTTTACGCGTGGCTGGATGAGCTTAATGACCAAGTTGCCGTGAAGCCTGACAGTCCTGCTGCTGGAAAAGGCGTTGGTGTCTGGGGCGACCATTTTAGCACCCGTGAACAATTGTTTGAACATTTTCTATCCAACTACGCACACGGTCCGGTAATAATAGAGGAAAAACTTGAGGGAGAAGAATCCAGCTTTCAAGCCTTCTGCGACGGAAAACATCTAGTGCCGGTCCCAGACACGCGTGACTACAAGAGAGCATTCGACGGCGACAAAGGTCCCAACACGGGCGGAATGGGCTCCTATAAAGATGTAGACGACTGGCCGCCATTTATGACCTCAAGTGACAAAATGAAAGAAATTGAAATCATGAATAATGTTTTCAAAAGGCTGAGGGGGAAAGCGAGTAACCCTGATTTGCGTGGCATGCCCTTTTATGATGCTTTCATGCACACGAAGAAAGGGCCAAAGATTTTGGAAAACAACAGCAGGTCTGGTGACCCAGAAATACAGAATATCTTGCCAATTTTAAAGGATGATTTTGTTGACGTATGTTTCAGAATAATCGACGGAAATTTAACGCGAATTGAAATCAAAGAAAAGGCGACCGTCGTAACATATAGAGCACCACCAGCCTACGGCGGATTTAAGGACGTTTTTCCTCAGCGTGTGGATTGGAGCGATGTTAATAGGCCAGTAGATTTGACTGCAACGCATGAGTTGAGTGAAAAGTGGGGTGACGGGATTAGAATCTACCCAGGATCAATGGAATTGAGAGACGGACAGACGTATGCGCTCAAATCAAGAACCGTGTGTGTAGTGGGCATCGCAGATGACATCGAGAGTGCGAGACAGATTTCATTAGATGGCATCAAGGCCATAAAAGGCGGATCACTCTGGTACAGAACAGACATAGCTTCAAAAGAACACATAGCAAAAAGCGTAAACCACATGAAAACGCTGAGGACTCGGGAATGAACACAAAAGCGTTACAAAAACGGCGAACACCCGCACTAAGAAAAGGACAAGAGAAGCTGTTCATCACAGACTGCGAAGGCCCAATATCAAAGAACGACAACGCCTACGAACTCACAGAACATTTCATTCCAAACGGCGCCATGTTTTACGCTTTAATTAGCAAGTACGACGATGTCCAAGCCGACGTTATTAAGAGACCAAGATACAAAGCCGGCGACACCTTGAAGCTCATACTACCTTTTCTTAGAGCATATGGAGTAATGAACAAAAAAATAAGGAAATTCTCTGAAGAACATATTTTGTTAGTTCCTGGCGCCAAAGATACGTTACGGTTCGTCCAAGGCATCATGTCTTCATTCATTGTCAGCACCAGTTATGAACAGTACTCACGTGCCTTGTGCAGTTTGGTGGGTTTTCCATACGAGAACGTTTATTGCACTGAGTTGAACATTGACAAATACCGAATTGATAGAGAAGAAATTGAAAAATTGAAACAACTCAGAGAAGAGATCGCAAAGATGTCCATGATACGCATGCCAGAAAACGCCAGTTCCCTCGACGATTTGTCTGCGAGAGACCAAGAAATGACTAAAAGGCTAGACGAAATATTTTGGGAAGAAATTTCTGCGATGGAGTGTGGCAGAATACTGAAGGAAGTAAATCCGATCGGAGGATTTGAAAAAGCTGACGCTGTTCGAGATATCGAAAGAAAAACGGATGGCAGCCTCTTCAATGCGATGTACATTGGAGATAGTATAACAGACGTTCAATCGTTTCGGTTAATTAGAGAAAATCGTGGGTTAACTGTTTCTTTCAATGGTAACAGCTACGCCATACGAGAAGCTGAGGTTGCGGTTCTTTCTGATAACACGCTTGTGACATCTGTTCTTGCGGACGTTTTCAACCGTTTAGGCAAAGATTACGTCATCAAACTGATTGAAGAATGGAGTTATTCCGCATTGCAGAGATACTGTACGCCTGCATTGCAAAATCGCATATTTGAATTGTATTCCAAAACTCTTCCCAAAGTTGAAATAATAACGTCCAGCAACAAAGAAAGACTAGTGAAAGAAAGCACCGCCTTCAGAAAGGCTGTTAGAGGAGAGGCCGTAGGAGCATTAGGATAGATAAGGTGATCTTATGCACGCTGAAGTGGAAGATACCTACGCAGAGGCTTTTGAGGGACTTTATTCACGGATTATGATCACCGCAGACGATGATGAAATACTGAAAAAAGCAGCAGAAGACGTTACAGCCACACCTTCAATAGTCATCGACAGAATTGAGGGAGGAATCGAGAAATGGTTAAGCCGAAAAGAAACGCCAGATGGACGTATGGGCGCGATTATACAGTTTTGGGGAAAAATCGACGAAAGAAAACCCCTCGCTGATTCGGCTAAAAAGTTTGAGGTGGAAATGTCATACAGGATACGTCAGGACGTACTTGTCAAACCTTTTACCGCCATCTTTGATGCACTTCCTAATCCACTTGGAAAAATCGACACTATGAAAAGGATAGGTCACTGTGGAGACGGTTTCGAGTGGGAGGAAAAACGTTATGGGCGTGACATGGTTACGGTTCCTCTTATGGTGCCAGACTTCCACATAGAGCGTTATCTGGGGTATGGGCGAGGAGTGATGGGTGGCAATTTCTGGTACATGTGCAAAACTAGGCAGGCTGTGATGGAGGCGGGAAGGAAGGCGCTGAAGGCCATAAGAGGAGTGAAAGGAGCCATAACCCCATTCAACATCTGTTCAGCTGGTTCCAAACCTGAAACCAAATTTCCGTGGATAGGCCCAACCACCAATCATCCCTATTGCCCAACGCTTAAGAAAAAGTTAGGAAAAGAGTCAAAAGTTTCAGAAGGCGTCAACTACATTCCAGAAATTGTAATAAACGGTATATCAATTGAGGTGGTGAAAGAAGCGATGCGAGTGGGCATCAGTGCTGCTAGAGACGTGAACGGCGTGTTAAGAATTTCTGCTGGCAATTATGGAGGGAAACTGGGAAAGTATAAGATATATCTTCGAGAGTTGTTTCCATGAAGTTTGACGTTATCTGCTTCGGCGCTTTAAACGTTGACAGACTCTATCGAGTGAACCGAATAGCTGGAAGAGACGAAGAAAGTTTCATCATAGACTTCAAAGAAGCCCCTGGAGGCTCTGCGGCAAACACAGCCGTAGGTTTGGCGAGACTCGGGTTAAAAACGGGTTTTATAGGAAAAGTTTCTGACAATCGCGAAGGCAAACTTCTTCTGAACGACTTCAAACGTCAAAACGTTGATGTTAATGGGATAATAGTTTCAAAGGAAGGTAGAAGCGGCGTCGCCATGGGATACGTCGATACAAAAGGTGACAGAGCGCTTTACATAGACCCGGGCGTGAACGATTCTCTAGAACTCAAAGAGATCGACCTAAAATACGCAGACAATACCGAGTTTCTGCATTTAACATCCTTTATTGGAGAAAAACCGTTTAAGGCCCAAAAAGAGTTGGTGAAAAGTCTTCATGATGTAAGAATAAGTTTTGACCCGGGAGAACTGTATGCGAGAAAGGGATTAATCGTTTTGAAGCTAATGATAGAAAGAAGCTTTGTTATGCTTCCAAGCGAAAATGAGCTAAAATTGCTTACAGGAAAAAAATATGATGAAGGATCGAAGATTCTGATAAAAAAAGGCGTTAGCATCGTTGCGGTTAAATTGGGTGAAAGAGGATGTTATGTCAAAGATGGGAAGGAAAGCTATTTGGTTGAACCATATAAAGTGAAAGTTGTAGATACTACAGGTGCTGGTGATGCATTTTGTGCGGGGTTTCTATACGGCTTAATTAAAAACAAAGATTTGTATGAGTGTGGAAGACTGGGGAATTTTGTTGCTTCCCGTTGCATAGTGAAAGTTGGTGCAAGAGAAGGATTGCCCAGACTTTCAGATTTGTGTACAACATAAATTTAAATCAGCTTCATAACAAAAAGACCATGTTGTGATACTATGGAAAAAAGAGAAATAATAGACAAGGTGAAACGCGAAAAAGTTGAGTTTATCGATTTAATGTTCTTTGATTTGTCTGGGCGATTAAAAAGCGTAACAATTTCACCCAGAGAACTAGTGGAATGCCTCGACAATGGAAAATGGTTCGACGGTTCTTCAATAGAAGGATTCACTAGGATACATGAAAGCGACATGATGCTAATCCCCGACCCATCGACGTACATACTTCTCCCATGGCCTCGAGACGAAAAGAACGCTGCAAGAATGATCTGCGACGTTCACGACCCAGACAAAAACCCATTCGTTGGCGACCCGCGGTACATTCTTAAACGGGTTCAGGAGAAAGCGAAAGAGAAAGGATATTTCTATTACGTGGGACCAGAGATCGAGTTCTTTTTATTCAGGTCTAAGGAAAACAGAACCTACCATGACACAGCAGGATACTTTGATTTTTCTCCACGCGATTTAGCAACTGATATACGTGCTGTTATGACATCTACTCTTGAAAAGTTAGGAATAAATGTTGAAATGTCTCATCATGAATGTGCTCCGAGCCAACATGAGATAGACATAGAATACTCGGATGCCCTAAAGAGCGCTGATAACATAATGGTTCTCAAACAAGCCATCAAAACAGTAGCTAGTAGCAGAGGCCTACATGCAACATTTATGCCAAAACCCATTTTCGGCGTTAATGGAAGTGGAATGCACACCCATCAATCACTGTTGGGCAAAGATGGTGAGCTCCTCTTTTACGATAAAGAGGACGAGTACAAACTGTCTCGGCTTGCCTACTATTTTATGGGAGGCCAACTCGAACACATCAGAGAAATGGCCGCAATATTGTGCCCCACGGTGAACAGTTATAAACGCCTCGTACGCGGATATGAAGCGCCAGTGTACATTTGTTGGGCTCAAAGAAACCGATCAGCATTGATCAGAGTTCCTAGATACAGCGAAGGTAGAGAAAAGTCGACTAGACTTGAATTGAGGTGCCCAGATCCAAGTTGTAACCCATACCTAGCCTTTGCTGTTATGTTGGCAACAGGTCTTGAGGGAATTAACGAAAAAGTTGAGCCACCTAGCCCTGTGGAAGAAGACGTTTACGGATTCGACAATGGAAAACTCGCAAAGTTCTACATAAAAACTCTACCAGTGGACTTGGGAGAAGCGATAGAAGAGTTTGAGAAAAGTAAGTTCATGAAAGAAACGTTGGGAGAACACGTTTTCAACAAATACATTAACATTAAAAAAACGGAGTGGAACGAGTATCAGAAAAGTGTCACTGACTGGGAGCTTAACAGATACAAAGACTTGTAATTCTACGCGTTAGAAAATGACCGCTCTTATTCCCACTCTATCGTTGCTGGTGGTTTATGGGTAATATCATACACAACTCGTGTGACTTTAGGTATTTCATTTGTAATTCTCGTTGAGGTTTTTTCCAAAATTTCATATGGGATCTTAGCGAAATTAGCGGTCATGGCCTCTTTACTTTCAAGGGCTCTAACAGCGATGGTGTAACCGTAAGCCCTTGCATCACCTTTGACTCCTGTAGTTTTCGAATCTGTCAAGACGGCAAAATATTGCCATAAACGTTTATTCAACTTACCTGCTTCTATTACTTCTGTTACAATTCTGTCTGCTTTTCTAACCACATCTATTTTCCCTTGCGTTATCTCACCTATTATTCTCACCGCTAGACCGGGACCGGGGAATGGTTGTCTCTGAACAATCTGTTTCGATAGACCTAGTTTTTCTGCGACTTTTCTAACTTCATCCTTGTATAAATCCCTTAACGGTTCAACGATTTCCTTGAACTTGATTTTAGTTGGTAGACCCGCAACATTATGATGAGTTTTAATCTTCTCTGAATGCTTTCTAAAACCAGATTCAATTCTATCTGGGTAAATCGTCCCTTGCATAAGATAGTCTGCTTCGATCTTTTCTGCAACTTCCTCGAAAACTCTAATGAATTCTTCACCGATAATTTTTCTTTTTCGTTCTGGATCTATTACTCTCTTTAACTTATGTAGAAATCTTCTCCTCGCATTAACTGAAATGAAGCTGATATCGAATTTCTTGAAGAAGTTTTGAATGAATTCAGGTTCGCCTTCACGCATAAATCCATGATCAACAAAAACCGCTGTTAGGTTCTTTCCGATGGCTCTCGAAGCCAAGATGGTGGCGGTACTTGAATCTACGCCCCCGCTTAACCCAATCACACACCTTCCATTCCTGACAATTCGTCTCACCTCGTCGATAGCCCTTGTTGCGAAGTCTTCCATCATCCAGTTCGGTTCACATCCGCACACTTCGAAAATGAAATTTCTTAACATCACTATGCCATTCTCTGTGTGAATAACTTCAGGGTGCCATTGCAACCCGCAAATAGGCTTTTCTCTGTGTTTAAAAGCGGCTATTGGGCAATTTTTTGTGTGCGCAAGAATCTCAAATTTCTTAGGGAGTTCATAAACGGTATCCCCGTGGCTCATCCAAACTTTTTGGTTTTCCTTTAAACCTTTCAGCAAGCTATGGGGGCTGTCTACTACAGCGTAGCTTATTCCGTATTCTTTCGTTCTAGCGGGTTCCACTTTTCCTCCAAAGAAAAAAGCGATTAGCTGATGGCCGTAACATAGACCCAGAATTGGGATGTCCAAGTTGAAGATGTTTGGGTTGCATTTTGGAGCGTTTTCTTCATAGATGCTTGAAGGGCCACCAGAAAGAATCATCCCCTTAATATTGAATTTTTCTCTTAAAACTTTGATTTGATTAGGCGTTATATCGTATGGAACTATTTCAGAATAGACTTCATGTTCCCTAACTCTTCTTGCTATTAGGTGGCAGTATTGTCCACCGAAGTCAAGGACGAGAATCGTGTCAAATTTCAACTTCTCTATTTCTCCTTTATACATTCTACCATAGACTCGAAGATCAATCGCCCATCGCCATATTTTGGTATTCTTTCTCTTTTTGTCCAGTCTGGCAGTTGCCAACCGTAGTAGGCTCTTTCTGGATGAGGCATCAAACCGAAAATTGTTCCACTGGGATTACAAATTCCTGCAATATCGTAAGATGCGCCATTGGGATTGACTGGATATTCACCATTCGCAGGCTCGCTATTTTCGTCGCAATATCTAAAAACGAGCTGGTCATTGGCGCATAATCGTTTCAAATAAGCATTCTCATTTTCTTTTGAAAAGATGAATCGTCCCTCGGCATGCGCCACGGGTATTCTCAGCGCTTTTCCTTTCGGAATCTTCTGAGTAAAAATGCATTTACCAGAATTCTCATGCTTGACATAAACCCAGCCGCAATAATATCCAATCGGAATGTTGGTTGCTAACGCAGCCTTAGGATACTTGCTGATTCCCTCAAACCCGGGTAACAAACCAGCTTCGACTAAAACTTGAAAACCGTTGCAGATCCCTAAGATAGGTCTTCCCGCTTCAGCGAATTTCTGTAGCTCAGAACCGAGTTTAACTGAAACTTCTTTGGCCCAAATAGCCCCTGCTCTCACGTAGTCACCGTAAGAAAAGCCGCCTGGAATTACGAGGGCGCTGTAGTTGAGGAGGTTTCCTTTTTTAATTATTGCATTCAGATGAACTATCTTGGCTTTAACTCCTAAATCGTCAAATGCTCTTTTCGTTTCTGCGTCACAGTTCGTTCCACCAACTCTCAATATGCAAACGCTGATTTCTTCCTTTTTCATGTTTTACCTCCGAAAGCTCTCTTCCACGCATTTC
The DNA here is from genome assembly GCA_030669695.1 of Candidatus Bathyarchaeota archaeon. Next base: position 904 of record DAOVDC010000017.1, on the reverse strand, counting down.
TCAATCCAGTTAGACGGACGTCAACTATTTGTTCACCGTTGATTCCATTAACAGAAAGAATATCTCTTTTTTTTACTCTGCCGACAGCTGAGAAGATGTTCCCTTCCATCAATTTTTCGAAATCTTCTCTGTTTTTCTCTGCAACCTCCACCAAGAATCTGCTGTTCGATTCCGAGAAAAGTACGTGGTCATTTCGTCTTAGGTCATTGGATTTTGGAACATTCTTGAGATTTAGTTCGATTCCGTAGCCTCCGCTGAGAGCCATTTCAGCAGCCGCAACTGCTAAGCCTCCTTCAGAAAGGTCGTGACAAGACTTGACATATCCAGAATCAATTGCATTTGTGATTGAATTCATTGCTTTTCTTACTTGTTCCATTCTGACTTTGGGAACAGTTTTTCCCACGTAACCTTTCAATCTATAATATTCTGAGCCTCCCAACTCAAGATAAGTTTGACCAACTAGGTAGACCAGATTCCCTGGTTTTTTTACATCAACCGAAACTGTCTTTCTTACGTCTGGAATTATTCCAATAGCCGTGATCAGAAGTGTCGGCGTGACTGGACCCAAAGGCGATTCGTTATAGAGGCTATCTTTTCCTGAAATAAATGGTGTCCTAAACGCTTTGGCAAAGTCGTAGCAGGCTTTGCAAGCTCTAGTTAATCCTCCAAGTCTGTCGGGTTTTTCAGGGCTGCCCCAAGTGAAATTGTCAAGCAGCGAGATTCTCCTTCCGCCAACTGAAACATTGTTCCTGATAGCTTCGTCTATGGCTGAAGCAGCCATCCAGTAAGGGTCGATCTTCCCGTAGTTTGGGTTCATCCCACAAGAAATAACGACGCCTCTCCAAGAATCAGTTAAGGGTTTAATAACCGCTGCATCGTTCGGCCCACCATACTTTCCCTGCAA
>DAOVDC010000012.1 GCA_030669695.1 Candidatus Bathyarchaeota archaeon | reverse complement strand
TGGAATGGAAAAAGGCGTTGAAAACTGTGCTTACTGCGTTGACTATAACTGCGAAAAACTTACCAAATTCTTTGAGCAAGCCCCTGAAGCAAAAAAGACACTTGCAGAAATACGAAAGCAATTACACAAGTGAGCTTATGGCACGTGCATTATGGATATTCCGTGTTTTATTCGTAATATATTCGGGTCACATTATTTGGGTCATATAGTAGACATCGATAGAAGTCTGTGAATTTATGTTCTGTCAGCTCTCTTTAAGCTGATCCATCAACGTTGCCCCATTGTTCACACACCACTTGACAAATTTGGAACAAACCTTATCCTGCACCTTTTGAGAACGAAATCTAAACCGCTCCTCCTCGACCCTCAGATCAATCCTAATCAAATCCTTACAAGAACTCGAACCAAACGCCCTCTCAAATTCCCCAATCATCCTCGAAACCAAATCATAGACTCTATACTTCCGCTCCAAATCATCAGCCCTACGACGCCAAACCATCAATCCTACGGTCATCACAACCCCACTCAAAGCTCCACAAGTCCCACTTGATCTACCAATTCCGCCACCAAAACCAGTCGCAACAGAAGGAACAGCTCTACCACAAGACCTACCTAGCTTCTCCATCCTCTCACACAGAACAGACAAAACAGCCTCAGCACAGTTAAAACTGGAACCAAACAACATGACAGCCCTATCAACTTCATTAGCAATACCTCTGCCCAAACCTATCACCATCCAACAAACCCTAATCACGCCGAAACAATAAAACTTTTCACCAAAAACTCACGTAATCACCGCGTAAACAGAGCCTCCAACAAGCACAGAACAAAAAACAAAACCCAAAAACATCACATGAAAAAAGTATTCTCCAATACAGCTGCCATCTTTCGCTATCTTTTCGTATCTTTTCCTATCTTTCTATATCTTTCTGCATCTTTCCCCATCTATTCCTATCTTTTCCCATCTATTCCTATCGTGGAATAAACCATTTCCAAGCTTAATTCCAAAAAACCAACCAAAAACAAGCTCTGTGAAAAACTAAAAAAATTATAGGGGGGGTCTAGAGAGAGATACACGCAAAATAACGTAACAAACAATAAGATAAAACACGGACTAGCGCATAGGCTTCTCCTTCTTACCCAACACCAACTCCTTCAAAGAAACCCCATTAACCATAACAACCCTCCAACGAACCCCAGGAATATCACCCATACTCCTACCACGAGAACCACCAATCCCCTCCACCACAACCTCATCATGCTCATCCACCACATTCAAAGCACCATCCCCAGGAAGAAAAGCAGTAATCAACCTACCATTCTTAATAAGCTGAGTCCGCACACACTTCCGAATAGCACTATTAGGCTGCTTACTCTCCACCCCAACCTTCTCCAAAACAATACCACGCCCCATAGGCGCCCCCCGCAAAGGATCAGACTTAACATCCAGCCTAAGCATGCGACGTTTATAATAGATATCACTCCACCTAAACCGTTTTCGTTTCGCAAGCAACTTTCTCGCAGCGAACTCGCCCTTCGGTGACTTAGACCCCATGACTTCTCTCCTCAAGCTATGTGATACTCACATTCTGTATTTGAAAATATCGTTTAGCCAAAAACCGAATTCGCTCAGCATTCCTCCCATTTTTCCCGATAGCAACCCCTTTATCCCTAGAGCTCACAGAAACCACAGCAATCGTACTCCCATCAGGTCGTTCAGTTATACGTATCTCATTCACTCGGGCAGGTCTCAAAGCATTTTTTATAAATTGAGCAGGATTCTCGGAGTGTTCAATTATTTCATGCCTTTTTCCAGTCATATTTTCTAAAAGGTGAATATTTTTGCCACCTTTTCCTATAGCAGCTCCTATATCTCCCTCTTTCACAATAAAAATTATTCGGTTAAGCTCATCATCAACTACGCAATCCTTCGCGGTTGCACCAGTTATGCTCTCAAATAAGGCTATATACCGCATTTCTCGACCCGTGAACCGTATTCCACTAGACATTCACTGCCTCCGTAAGCTTAAGAATATCCGAGTCACCAAGTTCCTTTATCGTTAAAGCTGAAACCATGAAAGGTTTCCCGCATGCTGCACCCAAGTCTATGCTAGTTCCATTATAAAAAATCACTGGAATACCAGAAAACTTACAGTAATATTCAATATCCTCACGAACATTGGTTGGACAATTTGCTGCTACGATGAAGAGTTTGGCCTTTCCTATTTTGGCGTTTTTCACAGCATTACTAGCTCCGAACAAAACCTTTCCGGTTCTCACAGTTGTAGCAATAGCCTTGTTTATGTCGATCATTTTTTCTCCTCACGACGCAGCGTTGACATGTAGAGATCAACTAAACCCGTGCCGATAGGTATAGATTGCCCCACTATCACGTTTTCAGTTACCCCCCTCAGCGGGTCGCTTTCCCCCATTATAGCTGCTTCAACAAGGTTTGGAACAGTGATCTCAAAAGCTGCTCTAGCAAGAACGCTGGCTTTTTGGCCACTGATCCCGTGTCTCCCTATCTGCCGCACATCCCCCGTTTCAGTCATAATATCAGCCACCAACATAACGTGTCTTATATCCACATCGAGACCCTGCTCTTCAAGTACGCCGATCGCTTCTTCTATTACAAGATTTCTGGCCGCCTCGATTCCAAGAGTCTTAGCGGTTTCATGTATGTGATTGGTGATAGTTCGCATAGGATCCACACCATAGACTTCAAGAACACTTGATAGGTTGGAACCATCTGTTCGTACAACCCACCGTCTCGCTTCCTCAGTAATAAGAACCCGGTGAATATTTGATACACCTTTGACAAGATGGGTGGAAACTCTGCCAAGTAGCTTTCTAAAATCTACAGGCTTCTTTGGTTTAAAGTAAAGATGGTCGCCCTCTACCCTTAATATGCAGTTCGGCAGACACAACGCGCTCTCTAATTCATCTAACGTGACACCGCGATCTTCCATCATTGTTAAGTCAAGTTCAACAACAACCTCCTCCTGTCCAGAATTGATATACATAACTTTTGCGATGTCCTCCGTAGTTGTGCAAATGATCCCCCGCGCAACTTCAGTGGCTTTCTCTTTGCTTTTCCGATGCTCCCTGTCAAGATAAATGGTCATGATAGGGGTAGAGGGTGTTCTTCGAGCATCTACTATTTCAATTAGACGTGGTAACCCAAGAGTTACGTTTTGCTCTCTAACTCCTGCATAATGAAACGTCCGAAGCGTCATCTGAGTACCTGGTTCCCCTATAGATTGAGCGGAAACTATTCCAACAGCCTCCCCGGGCTCAACAAGAGCGCGTTTATAGTTGTCTAAAGTTGAAGTGACTGCTTGATTCACCCCTTCTTGAGGCAATCCAGCTTTTGTTAACTCATTCTTCAGCTCTTCAAAGAGAATTGGTGTGAGCTGGTCTTTGATCCTTTCGAGGCATTTTTTAACGTATTGTTGGGATGCAGGTTTACCCTTTTCCGACATGATTTTGATTTGTTCAACCAGTCGGCTGACGTTGACGGCTTTTCCATGATCGCTCTTAGCGGGGTCCACTCCATCCTCTCCGTACCTGAATTGCACGATGTCCCCGATTGAGTTTCGAACAGTTCCATCATATTCTATACGTAGATGTTCTAGAGCGTTGATGAGTCGTCTCTGCATATATCCACTTTGTTGTGTTCGCACAGCGGTGTCTACAAGTCCTTCCCGTCCACCCATAGCATGGAAGAAAAATTCGATGGGATCTAGTCCACTTCGATAGCAGGAATATACAAATCCTCTAGCTTTAGGAGTGGGGTCACCCTTTTTAAAGTGTGGTAAAGCCCGTTCAACATATCCGCGCATAATTCGTTTTCCTCGCACTGATTGCTGACCAACGCATGCGGTTATTTGTCCAATGTTGAGACTTGATCCTCGCGCTCCAGTCCTCGTCATGATCATGCCAGAATTCTCTATATCAAAGGCCCTGTCCGCGATTCTTCCTGATTTATCTCTAGCTTTGGCCAGTTCATTCATTACGTAGATTTCAAAGGATTCGGTGAGAGTCTGGCCTGGGAGCCTTTGCAACGTTCCATCATCAAAAGCCTTGATTAACTCCTGTACTCGTTCTTCAGATGTCCGTATTACATAATCGATTTTTCGTTGAACAGAGCTAGAAAGTTCAAGTTCATCAAAAGAGTAGGTGAAGCCGCGCATTGCCATGAAAAGCTTGAGAAGCTGACAAATACGATTTAGGAATTGCCGCCCACGCTGGGCACCATAATCCTTTATGATTCGATGAAGAAGACTCTCAGATTGCTCAGCCCCTATTGAGCTTCTATCAATTACACCGCATTTTAAAACGCCATCTTTGACGACCACATACGCGTCGTATTGACAATGCTCTTGAAGACAACTGGTACAGCCACGGCACACGGTCGCCCTCAGCGCGTAGTTCAAGTCCTTAGGAAGAAAGAGGCTGAATATCTGTTTTCCCGTCCAAAGCGGCTCAGGTTCCTTTTTTTCAGGTTTGGGAAGAGTACCCGTGTAACCAGCGGCTATTAGAAGTCTACACACCTCTTCTTTTGCAAGGAAGGTAGACTTCCGAGTAAAAAGATATGCTGCAGTTATGAAGTCCCGAATTGCTCCTATAATAGGACCCCCAAACCTTGGTGAAAGAATTTGATCTTGCACTTGCATAAGAAGGCGTGCTTCGGTTTGGGCTTCTTCACTTTGCGGAATGTGTAGGTTCATTTCATCTCCATCAAAATCAGCGTTGTAAGGAGGACAGACACACAGGTGCAGACGAAACGTCTTGTAGGGCAACACATGGACGTAATGCGCCATGATGGACATTCGATGGAGAGATGGTTGCCTATTGAAAATGGCAACATCACCATTTCTAAGATGACGTTCTATGATGAAACCTGGCTCTAAAACTTCAGCGACTTTTTCTCGGTCCGCAACAAATTCCAGTCTAATGCGTTTGCCGTCTGGTCTCACAACATAAAGCGTGCCAGGATATTTCTCAGGGCCATTTATTACCAGCTTTCGCATCTCATCAAGGTTCCACAGAGTAACTTTTTCTGGTATTGAAAGCCGCATAGCGATATCAAGCGGAACTCCAACCTCACTGATGTCAAGATTCGGGTCTGGAGAGATTACAGTGCGTGCTGAAAAGTCCACTCTCTTACCAGAAAGATTGCTCCTGAATCTTCCTTCCTTTCCTTTAAGGCGCTGGGATAGGCTCTTAAGCGCTCTACCGGAGCGATGTCTGGCGGGAGGAATTCCTGAAGCTTCATTGTTAAAGTATGTAGTCACATGGTACTGTAGAAGCTCAGATAAATCTTGAATAATGAGTGTGGGAGCCCCTGCTTCCATATTTTCTTTTAATCGTTGATTAATACGAATGATATCCACAAGTTTGTGAGTTAAATCGTCTTCTGACCGAATGCCTGATTCTAGAGTTATAGAAGGTCTCACGTAGACTGGCGGAACTGGGAGAACCTGTAGAACCATCCATTCCGGGCGAGCAGTCTTAGGGTTAAAACCAAACAATTTGAGGTCATCGTCGGGTATGCGTTCGAGTCGCTCGCGAATCATACTCGGTGTTAACCGTTGTGCGCCCTCCTCTAAAATCTCATGAAGAGCTGTGGGTTTTGTAAATTCTATTTTGTATTGAGAGGCCCCACAATGAGGGCATTCTTTGCCTTTCGCCTCTCGCAACGTGTTTTTGTAAATACTGCTGGGTACTGTTCCCGTTAACTCACGAACGCGTTCTATTCTCGCCCTGATTTCAGCGATGCGGTCTGTGGAGAATAAAACACGCCCACAGTTCCTACAAGTAGCCCTAAGAAGATTATAGATTATCTTAGTGAATACTATGTGGACAATGGGAACCGCTAGTTCAATGTGTCCGAAGTGTCCAGGACACCTTATGGCGGTGTTGCCGCATGTTCTGCATCGTTGTCTCGGCTCAAGTGTTCCCAACCGGCCATCCATAAGTCCTAACGTTATGGGGGCGCCGTCTTCGTCATAAGTGTCGGCAGTTTGTATTTCAGCGACGGAAAATCTACGTATTTCCTGAGGGGATATTATCCCAAAATAAAGTTCGTCTACGACTTTATGAACTGCTTGCTCCACCTCCACTTTATGCTCTCTCCTTCAATTTAAGGGAGGGTGCTATGCAGAGGCTCATCATCTCTTGCAAAAGAAGCTTGAATGCATAAGAAATGACTACTGGCGAAATCCGTGCCTTATCTTCACAAAGTCGGCACACGTACTTGCGTTGTTTAATGTCATAAAATGCTATGTAGCCGCAGTTTTCACATACGTAAAGAAGGTACTTATCAGATTCTTCAAGCAAACGATCTCGCAGCAACATGGCAGCACCGTGTCCAACGAGGCAATCCCTCTCCATCTCGCCGAACCGAAGGCCGCCCCCTCTTGCCCGTCCTTCTGTTGGTTGGCGGGTTAACATTTGAACTTGACCCCGTGCCCTAGCATGTATTTTGTCTGCAACCATGTGGTGGAGCTTTTGATAGTATACAATCCCCATGAAGATGCCAGCAATGAATTTCTCGCCTGTGACACCATTGTAGAGAGTTTCTCGGCCAGTGTGACTAAAGCCCAACTTGATCAACTCTCGTTTTATTTCCTCTGGCTTTTCATTGACGAAGGGCGTTCCGTCAACCGGTTTCCCCCTCGCCGCAGCGACCTTTCCAGCCATAGATTCAAGGAACTGTCCTATGGTCATCCGCGATGGAATAGCATGGGGATTGATTATGATGTCGGGAACTACGCCATCGGCGGTAAACGGCATATCCTCTTGAGGTATGAGCATCCCGATTACGCCTTTTTGTCCATGCCTAGAGGCAAACTTGTCACCCAGTTCAGGAATGCGTTGATCTCGCATCCTGACCTTCACGAGTTTGCTTCCTTCACGGGACTCTATGATAAAAACATCGTCTACAACGCCAGTTTCGGCAGGTCTCACATCTATTGATGTGTCTCTCAAAGTAGGACCTTTAACCTCAAACTCTTTGTATTCCTCAAGAAATCGAGGGGGGCTTGTTCTTCCAATGAGAACATCACCGCCCGCTGCATTGGATTCTTGACTGATGATGCCATCTGTTTCGAGTAAACGGTAGTATTGTTCTCCCCGATATCCTCTAATACCCGGCTCAGGTGTGGTAAATCGATCTCTAAGCCCGCCTAAGTATCGACGACACTCCGCTTCATAAATCCGATAAAACGTAGAGCGCCCCAAACCTCGTTCAATGGATGATTTATTAAAGATGAGGGCGTCTTCCATGTTGTATCCTTCAAACGATATGACAGCGACAACGCAGTTTTGTCCTGAAGGCCGAAGATCGTACCCTATGATGCTCATGGGTTTCGTCTTAACTAGAGGCGTTTGGGGGTAGTGGAGGAGGTGGGCGCGTGAATCAACGCGATGGATGAAGTTGGTTGCCTCGATTCCAAGTGCTTGTTTGGCCATAGCCGACTCGTAAGAGTTACGTGGAGACTGGTTATGCTCAGCGTAGGGTATTATGGAAGCACATATTCCGAAAATGGTGTAAGGCACAATTTCTACATGTGTGTGTTGAGGTGTGACTTGCTCGAAAGTTAGAGCTACAAACGCGTTTTCTTCTTCTTCAGCGTCAATATACTCGATGATGCCACGCCTTACAAGCTCCTCCCATGCCCATTCTCCGGAACGAATTTTTTCGATATGCTCTAATTGAAGTTTAGGTGTACCGTTTTCAATCACTATCAGCGGTCGGCGCACACGTCCTTCATCACAGTTAACATAAACCTCTTCATTTTTCCCTCGAAGTTTGGTGAAATGGGTAACGTTGACTTCAGAGGATATTTCTCCATTTCTACGTTTGTTTCTTAATTCAGTGACCAGCTCCTGTGGTGATATACAATAGCCGATGAGACGCCCGCCCACAAAGACTTTAGCACCGGAGGACCGTAAAGTCTCGTTCGCTTCCCGAACAGGAATCACGCCCATTCGATAGAGAAGCTGTCTTACTTTCTCAGCATTCACGCTCACAGAGATGCAAGCGGACAAAGCAAGGTTCTTTACAAGACCGCAGTTTGATCCTTCAGGTGTTTCATTAGGACATAATCTTCCCCAATGGGTTGGGTGTAGGTCTCGCGCCTCAAAGTTAGGCTGGCTACGACTGAGCGGGGATTGCAGTCTCCGTAGGTGGCTTAATGTGGAGACACGGTTTGTTCGATCAAGAAGCTGGGTGATACCGACTCGTCCTCTTCCCCAGTTGCCTGTTGCGAGGGCATGTCGGAGTCGTTGAGTGATAATTCCTGGACGGACGGCGGCGGAAACCGTGATCGTTGGCCGTTTGAAGCCCATTCGTTCGAGTTGATATTTTATGTCACGGTATAGGTTTCTGAAGGCAATTCTGAAAAGGTCGGCGAGCAAGGGTCCAGCGAGTTTTAAACGTTTGTTTTTGAAGTGGTCTTTGTCGTCAGGTTTTCGTTTTCCAAGCTTTAATTCGATAGCTCGGCAAGCCATTTCGCCTAGGAATAGCGCTTTTTCTTCGCGTTCTTCACTGGTACGACCAATGTGAGGTAGAAAGTTTCGATCAAGAATGCTTTCAGCTTTTTGGCGTCTATAATCTTCCACTTGCCCATGTGCTACACGGTTTCCAATGTACATTATGGCTTCTTTTACTGTGCTGAAGCCCATAACTTTTTCAAAAGATGCTTCCAGTTCATTTTGTATAGTTTTTTCCGGAGAAACTGCCTCTGCAACTTCTTTGTCTGATTCTAATCCAAGTCCTCGCATTAGAATAACAATGGGTACTTCAGTGGGGACTCCGGGCATTGAAACGTAGATGGCACCATCTGATTTCATTCTTAACTCGATTCTTGCTCTGAAGCCAGAGGTGGTTGAGAATATTTTGGCCTGATAGACGGGTTTTGTGCCGCGTGTGTCGATGTCCACAAGGATGCGGTTTGCGGCTAGATCTTCTAGGGCAACGATGACTCGTTCAGAACCGTTGATGACGAAGTAGCCACCTGAGTCGTTTGGATCTTCTCCATATCCGATTAGTTCTTCGGGTAGTAGTTCAGATAGAACGCAGAGCTTGGACTTTAGCATCACCGGAAGATTTCCTATTAAGACGAGTTCGGTTTCCAGTTCTCGGTCATCAACTATTGGGGTCATCTCTAATGCCATGGGCGCGGCGTAGGTTAAGTTGCGGAAACGTGCTTCTAGAGGATAGATTTCATGGTTTGTGCCGTCAACCTCGGTGATGTAAGGTCCGGTGATTCTTGATTGAGGATCGACAATCCACAGTCGGCCAAGCTTTATTTTGTAGGGGCTTTCTGGAATTTCGATCTGGATCTCGTTGACTCCATCGACAATTTCTTGAAGGCCGTTGTCGATGAATTTGTTATAGGAGTCTAGGTGTTGCCTAACTAGGCCTTTCTCTTTGAAAAAGGATTTTTTGAGAAGTAGAAGGTCCTCTTGTGAAATTTCCAAGTTTGTTAGTTTCCTCCGAGATTTACATTTAATAATACGTGAAGTATTAGGCGGTTTGTTGGGGTTTCTTCCAAACTTGGAGATTCCTCCAGTGGGCCGGTGGTCATCCGACCCGAAAAGCGGGTCTCTGTAGTGTTTCTTTTATCATGTTTTGGAGGTGCTATCAACGTAAACCACGTTTGGTATTAATAAACTTTGCTTTGTGAGAGTAGTTTTGAGGGTTTTGTGTGTGCGTGACTATTTCTGTAGACTTTCATGTGTACACAAAGAGCTATTATTTAAGAGTCAAAACTCATAGACCAATAGAGGAACACCATAATTCAAACACACAAACGGATGTGAATGCAATTTCGTTGAAAATGAGGTTCCTAGGGGGTACAAGAGAAATTGGACGAGCAGCGGTAGCCATTAAGACGAATAGAACTCAGTTGTTGCTGGACTATGGCATTATGATAAATCATGAACCAGGTTTTCCTATGCATGTTCCGCCTAAAGAGGTGGATGCAGTAGTCTTAACGCATTGTCACCTTGATCATTCGGGTGCAATTCCGATTTTCCACGTTAGAGAGCAAAAGCCTGTGTATGGAACGCCGTTGTCTTTTGATTTGACTAACCTGTTGATTTCCGATCTTATACATCTGACAGGCTACTACCTTCCTTTTGAATATATTGAGTTACGGTCTATGATGAGAAACTGTGTTCATCTTGGTTATCGAGAAGAACAAAACTTGGGAGATGTTCACTTCCAACTTTTAGATGCAGGTCACATCCCTGGAAGCGCTCAGGTTTTGGTGGAAGCGAATGGGAAGAGGGTGCTCTGTACTGGTGATTTCAATACTTTAGACACGCGTCTTCTTCATGGTGCGGATAGAGAGTACGGTAAGCTTGATGCGTTGATCATTGAAAGCACGTATGCTGATGATGTGCATTCTGATAGGGTAGCGTTAGAAAAGGATTTTGTGGCGCGAGTTAGTGAAGTAGTGGAAGATGGGGGAACTGTTTTAGTTCCCGCGTTTAGTGTAGGGCGTTCACAAGAAATTGCTTGCTTGTTTGCGGCTTATCATTTCGAGCACTCTGTTGTGATGGATGGTATGGCTCGTAAGGTTAATCGAATAATGATGAATCATACAACGTATCTGCGTGATCCTCAATTGTTTATGAATGCGATGCACGCTGTTACTTGGAGTAGGGGGTGGAAAGATCGGAGAGTAGCTGCTAAAAGGCCTGGTGCGATTATATCTCCTGCGGGTATGCTGAAAGGTGGACCGGCTGCTTTTTATGTACAGAAAATAGGGAAGAAACAGCGTAATGCGGTTTTTCTTGTGAGTTATCAAATTCCTGGGACGCCTGGTCGTGAGTTGCTTGAAAAGGGGAGATGTGTGATTGATGGGAAGATGCGTAAGGTGAAGGCGCGGGTTGGGCATTTTGATTTTTCTTCTCATTGTGGTGCTGGTGAACTTCAAGAGGTGGTGAGAGGGTTGGAGGGGAATCCGGTTGTGTATGTGATGCATGGGGCTGAAGGTAACTGTGAAAGGTTTGCTAGGTGGGTAAGAGAGGAAGTTGGGTTTGAGGCTGTTGCGCCGAAGGCTGGGGATTCTTGCGTCGTTTAAGGGAGAAAGTATGAGAATTGTGGTTTTGCGTGTTGGATGTGTAGATTTAGAGGTTGTGAGGGGTATTCAAGTTGGTTTGTGTGAGGTTTTTTCTGAAACTGTTTGTCAAGTTTTTGAGCAGGTGATGGTGGTGCCTCGAGATGCGTATAATGTGGCTAGACGTCAGTTTCTTTCTAGTAGTATTTTGTCGCGGATTTGGGAGCATGCTAGATCATCTGGGGTTGATAGAGTTTTGGGGGTAACTGATGTGGATCTTTATGTGCCGCGGTTGA
>DAOVDC010000044.1 GCA_030669695.1 Candidatus Bathyarchaeota archaeon | reverse complement strand
ACATGTCCTACTGGAGCAATAACTATGTTTCATTTCACAGACGAAGAGATACTTGCCCAAGTTAGAGCGGCATTAATGGAGGAAAGGAAATATGACTGAATTCGAGCCGAAAATCGTTGGTTTCCTGTGCAACTGGTGTTCGTATGCAGGAGCAGACCTAGCAGGCGTCAGCCGAATACAGTATCCACCAAACATACGGATAGTGAGGGTGATGTGTAGCGGAAGAGTTGACCCAGCCTTCATCCTTGAAGCATTCAAAAGTGGAGCAGACGGCGTTCTCGTCGCCGGCTGTCATCTACCTGCCGATTGTCACTATATTTCTGGCAATTTCAAGGCGTATAGAAGGGTTACATTGTTGAAGAAGCTTTTACAACAGTTCGGTATCGAGCCTGAGCGTCTTAGGCTGGAGTGGGTCTCTGCGTCGGAGGGAGACAGATTCGCAACCATTATTAAGGACATGGTGAAGGAAATAAAGAAACTCGGACCGAACCCATTAAGGGTCGGAGGCAAAACCAGTGGTTGAGACGGAAAAAACGGAAGAAAAGGGAACGGAGCAGAAAACAGTGCTTAAAACAACCGAGATGGACCCTAAATTCAAATATGAGATCAGCAAGATTCCTGGCGCAGAGAAGGTTATGCTATGCTTCCAGTGCGGCACGTGTACAGCCGACTGCCCAATATCACGATTTGACGATTTCTACAGACCTAGAAAACTCATCCGAATGACTCAGTTAGGCCTAAAGGACAAACTTCTTTCAAACGACGTCATCTGGCTTTGTTCCACCTGCTTCACGTGTATCGACCATTGCCCACAAGACGTAGGAATAGCCAGCATTGTACGAGCTCTTCGAAACCTAACTGTAGAACGGGGACACATGCCTGTCAGCTATAGAGAACAAGTTTCCAACATCCTAAAAACAGGGTACGCATACGTGATTTCAGACATGCGGCTTAAAAAGAGGCAGCAGAAAGGACTTCCCGCCTTGCCAAAAGCTAACTTAGAAAGCGTCGCAAAGCTTTTCGATATCACAGGATTTTCGAAGACGCTTGAAAAAGTGGGGGACGTAAAATGACGGATCTAAAGTACCTGTTTTTTTTGGGATGTGTTATCCCGTACAGACTCCCTAGCTACGAAATTTCCACCAGAAAAGTTCTAAGCAAACTTGGCGTAGAATTAGTGGAGATGCCAGAGTTTAATTGCTGTGGGTTTCCACTGGATCCAGTAAACCACGACATGATGCTCACCTTTGCAGCACGAAACCTATGTTTGGCGGAACAACAAAACTTGAACATCATGACCCTGTGCAACGGATGTTTCGGTATTCTAAACCATGTAAACAAAGAGCTCAAGGAAGACAAAAAAATCAAGGAGAAGGTTAACGGATACTTAAAGGAAATAGGCATGGAATTTAAGGGAACGATAACGGTTAAACATCTCATTCATGTTCTCGCAGAAGATGTCGGCTTCGAAAAAATAAAAGAGACTGTTCAGAAGCCACTTAGTCAACTTCGCGTGGCGCAGCATACCGGATGTCACGTTGTTCGTCCAGCAAAGTACATAGGTTTTGAGGACCCAGAAAACCCCACAACTCTCAAGAAACTAATTCAAGTAACCGGCGCAAAATGCTTGGACTACATGGATGAAACGGAGTGCTGCGGCGCACCAATACTCGGTGTAAATGAGAAAATTCCACTTCAGTTGGCTAGGGAAAAACTCAACCACATTAAGGCTGTAGGGGCACAGGCGATGATTACTTGTTGTCCGTATTGCCACATAATGTATGACCTCAACCAACCCAGAATAGAAAGAGCTTTCAACGAAAAATTTGGCATACCCGTGTTACACTATCCACAGCTATTGGGGCTAAGCATGGGCATCGCCCCAGAGGAACTAGCCTTGAAAGACCTTAGAGTAAATGCAGCTGAAATTGTGAACATTTGTAGTTAGTGATCATATGGAAAAAGAAAAGCTGAATTTTGCTTTCTATTGGGCAGCGAGTTGCGGAGGCTGCGAGATTGCAGTTCTGGACATAAACGAGAAAATACTTGATGTCATAGCTTTGGGCAACATTGTGTTTTGGCCAGTTGCAATGGATGTTAAATACAAAGACGTAGAGGCAATGCCAGATAGAAGCATAGATTTCTGTTTCTTCAACGGTGCAATTAGAACTGAAGAAAACGAGCACATGGCTAAACTCTTGAGGCAGAAATCAAAGATTTTAATAGCCTTTGGCTCCTGTGCCTGCCAAGGCGGCATTCCAGGTCTCGCAAACATTTCAGACAGAAAAGAAATTTTTGAGAAGCTGTATCTTCAAACTCCGTCAACGCGAAACCCTAATTCCGTGACGCCTCAGACTTCTTTTCAGGCTAAAGAAGGTGAGTTAAGGTTACCCGAGTTTTATGATACGGTGAAGACGTTAGATCAAACAGTTGAAGTAGATTATTACATACCCGGTTGCCCTCCACCAGTAAAACTAATCGTAGACGCTTTTGAAAAAATATCAAAGAACGATCTACCTCCAAAGGGTTCGGTTCTTGCTCCTTTAAAATCCGTTTGCGACGAATGTCCGTTAAACCCCCTAAAAAAAGAAAAAATACAGATATCTGAAATACATCGTGTTTATGAGTTTACTCCAGATCCAGAAAAATGTTTGTTAGAGCAGGGAATAATTTGCATGGGTCCTGCAACTCGTGGAGGATGCGACGCACAATGCATCAAAGCGAATATGCCTTGCACTGGATGTGGTGGACCATGCCCGAATGTAACGGAACAAGGAGCAGCAATGATGAGTGCTCTCGCATCAATTCTTGGATTAGACGAAGAAAAAGAAAAAACGTTTGATGCTGAAAAACTGATTGCTCAGATAAAGGATCCTTTGGGAACTTTTTACATGTATTCTTTACCAGCTTCTATTCTGCGAAGGAGGATCATGAAAAAATGAATGAACTGAAAACAATAACCATAGAGCCTGTAACGAGGCTAGAAGGCCACGGAAAAATAGTGATATTTCTAGATGATAAGGGAGACGTAGAGAACGCTTACTTTCAGATTCCAGAGCTCAGAGGTTTCGAGAGGTTCTGCGAGGGAAGAAAAGCTGAGGACATGCCACAGATAACCAGCAGAATCTGCGGCGTCTGCCCGGTTGCACATCACTCCGCCTCAACGAAAGCGTTGGACGCCGCGTTTAACGTCGACCCTCCTCCAGCAGCTAAAAAGCTTAGAGAACTCATGTACAGCGGTTACATGCTCTACGACCACATTCTTCACTTTTACTTTCTAGGCGCACCGGATTTCATCGTGGGACCTGAGGCTCCGCCCTCGGAAAGAAACATCTTCGGCGTCATAAAGAAGGCTGGCTTAGACGTCGGCAAAGACGTAATAAAGCATAGAGCTTACGGACAAAGAATCGTCGCCATGATAGGTGGAAAGGCAACTCACCCGGCTTGTGGGCTTCCGGGAGGCGTATCCAAAGCGCTCACAGAGGAGGAAAGGCAAGAAATTGAAAAGATGGCAGAGTCAAGCGTTGAATTCGCAGAGTTCAGCTTAAAGCTATTCGATAATGTCGTGCTGAAGAACAAGAAATACGTCGACCTAATCTTGAGCGACGCATACACTCTGAAAACGTATTACATGGGTTTGGTTGACGAAAACAACAAAGTCAACTTTTACGATGGCAAAGTACGAGTTATTGATCCCGAAGGCAAAGAGTTTTTGAAGTTCACTCCATCAGAATACCTAGACATAGTTGAAGAACACGTAGAAGAATGGACGTACGTCAAACTACCGTACCTAAAAAAGGTCGGATGGAAAGGTTTGGTTGACGGCCCGACCAGCGGTGTTTATAGGGTTGGGCCTCTCGGAAGGCTAAACGTCTCAGAAGGCATGGCAACGCCACTGGCACAGCAAGAATATGAAAGAATGTATGAAACCCTTGGTGGAAAGCCTGTTCACTCAACTCTTGCATTCCACTGGGCAAGACTGATAGAAATACTGTACGCCGCTGAAAGAGCCTTGGAATTGAGCAGAGACGAGGAGATAACAAGCAAAGAAGTTCGGAATAAGCCAGGCAGTCCCGGAGAAGGGGTTGGAATAATCGAAGCAGCCAGGGGCACCTTGATACATCACTACGAGCTTGATGAAGAAGCGCTGGTGAAAAGAGTCAATCTGATAGTGGCCACGACATGCAACACTCCTGCAATATGCATGTCTGTAAGAGACGCGGCTAAAAGCCTCATTCACGGCGGAAAAGTGAGCGAAGGGATATTGAATATGGTGGAGATGGCTTTCAGAGCTTATGACCCATGCATTGCATGTGCCACCCACTTTGCAATAGGACAGATGCCGTTAGAAGTAAAAATATACGACTGTGATAGGAAGCTGCTAAAAACTCTGAGAAGGTAACCTCTGCAATTTTTTTGACTTCCTTTATGTTTGTACAAAGAGAACTGACAAATGAAAAAGCAGCATATAACAAATACAAGTGAACTTGAGGATAAGTTGCAGAGTTGGCTTTCTGATGCTCGAAGAGTAGTAGTCACGGGTATTGGAAACCCGCTTAGAAAAGACGATTTTGTTGGAGTCAAAATTGTAAGAAACCTGCGTGGAAAAGTTTCGCAGCTTGTTTACTTGTTAGAGTGTGAAACCGTTCCTGAGAGTTTCATAGGACCGATAACCAAGTTCAAACCCACACATATACTACTAATCGACGCGGGTATTCTAAATCAAGAGTCTGGTTCCTCAAAACTCATAGACCCAGATCAAATGGCAACTCAGATAGCAATATCAACCCATGCGCTACCTCTCCAAATATTTTGCAAGTACCTCGCAAAAACAACACATGCTAAGATCGTGCTCCTCGTGATACAGCCGAAGGACACCAGCTTTGGAGAAGGATTAACAGCAGAACTAAAGGAGGCGGCGAAACATTTGACCGGTCTTCTGTCGAAAATTCTTCCTTAAGACAGTAAGTTCTGTTAACTTGTCTGTGTTAATGAAAAACGTTTTTTCCAGTCATCACCTATATTAGAGGTCTACGACTTAACAGCACTCAGATGTTGAGGCCGACAAAAAAACCTTTAAGAACATAAGTTTATGAAGTTTTAACACTCTTTGGAAACGCAAGGAGCTAAAGAAATAGTGTTAGAGCCTGGTAAGCCTGAATCATGCTTGGTTCCAGAAACCAGCAGAGACATATCTACGGGCACCGTCTACCCCGATAACGCGTTATCCGAAGAGCGGAGGCGACACAAGATGGGAGGGAGTGAGTGCGATGACGGTTCACAACATAACCAACGAGATACTGTTACGAATCAACAGAGAAAGTGCATCATCTACCCAGAGAGTCCCGCGAAGCGTGCTCCGAAGCCTCCTAAATATTCATCTAGATAGATTCCCTCAAACATTCAAACAATCCATTTTTTCATTGTCATTCAATTTAGGTGCTATTCTGGCTGGGGTGCTACTCGCCATATATTTTGGAATTTTCTCTCTTGCTCCATGGACGCTTGCCGTATATCCAGGCATCCTGAGTATGAGAGGGGTCATAGGCGGTTTATTCAGCGGTCGCCTTAGCACAGGTCTACACATAGGAACCGTGAGGGTTGGCTTCACCAAAAACACGAGAAATTTCTACACGCTGTGGCGAGCAACCATCGTACTGACGCTTGAAAGTAGCATTATGCTGGGGATAGTTGCTTCGCTGTTTGGAATATTCTTTTGGGGAATCAATTTTATGGATTCCATTGCTATTCTAGGCGTTGTTATTGCAACCATGGCTTTGTCACTTGTATTCATTTCTCCGATCACGGTGGCTGTTTCGGTTTTATCTTTTAAACGTGGTTTGGACCCTGATGTTACCGTATATCCAATTATATCCACCGTGGCTGACATTGTTGTTACCGCATGCTACATCTTGGTACTAAATGCCTTCTTTTCGTTAAGCTACACAGGATATTATTTAATTGGAGTCTTCAACCTCATTTTTCTATGCATTGTGCTGTATATTTTGTCTAAAGATGTTAGGGAAGAAGAATTTGTTAAAACAATCAAAGAATCCTTTCTTACTATAGCTTTAGTGGCTTTCATTGTAAACGTTACAGGTTCTTTTCTCGCTAGAATTACTGAAGTTGTTG
>DAOVDC010000046.1 GCA_030669695.1 Candidatus Bathyarchaeota archaeon | reverse complement strand
AAATAGACCTAACAAAAATCGAAGGAAGCGGAGATTTCGCCTGCCCCAACTGTGGAGTCATGATATCTCCAGAAGACGAAACAGAAAACGCCTATACCATCTTAGAAACAAAAATGAAAAAAGAATTTCTAGAAGAACTGATAATACACTGCAACAGATGTGGAAGTAGAATTCACCTGGTTGGATTCCTTCATACTTCTCCATCCAGCCTAAAATGAAAATGATGAAATAGATCACAAGCTTTGAAATGGATACCGCTCACACCGCATTTCATATGATTTATGCAATTTTCAATGCTGTCGATTTCTTCGATCTTTTTGTCTGGTCGAAACCGAACGATTTTCGAAACCCTTAGCGCGTAACCACTCGTATACTCGGCAGTTTCACTATAGTCATTGATTTTCACGGTGTCATTTTGAAGGCTTTGGAAGGGGTTCAAGGACTCGAATGAAGCCTTCAGGAGTGATGTCAATGCGCAGTCTTCTTCGTTCAAAGTTGCACATTCTGCAGTCTAATACTCGTGCAATTCTGACGGACTCCCCTCTGTTAGCGCCAAGATCAACCTGCTGATCCTGCCAATAGATGCGTCCGTAATCCACAATTATCGTCCCGTCGAAGTTGTGAGCTAGTCCGATGCCGCCTGCCATGTCGTAGCTGTCCCACCTTTCTACGCTTCTTTGATTCACGTAGAGTCCGGTGACTCCGTGCACTTGGTTATATCTGGCCAGTTCCATAACACGATACTTCAAGGCTCCCCTGTAAGCCTCAAGGACGATCACTGAGTCCACATGCATACATCAGGTAGATGTCCTTTACATGTGAGATAGATTTTGACCGTGAGATGAAATTTGGCGTTATGCTTATTAAGTTATAACGACCGATATGTACAATCAGACATAACGGCTCGTCGAGAATATGAGAAAAACTTCTAGAAGCGGATTAACTAAAATACAAACAGTGGTAGTCGTTGCTGTCATCGCCATTGCAACAATAGGAGGTTTTTGGTACTATTTGTTCACTGGAAGTTCACAGAAGATTAAACTGAAGGTTTTCTGTGCGGGCAGTCTCACGTTACCTTTTGAAGATATTGAAGCCCAGTTCGAGGCAGACCATCAGGATGTAAACGTGGAAATAGAGCCTAGTGGTAGCGTGGTCGCAATCCAAAAGATTACTGAGGTTGGTAAAGCGGCCGATGTGCTAGCCTCTGCAGATTACACCCTGATACCGAAAATGATGATGACTTCGAATTCAAACTACACAGACTGGTACATAAAATTCGCCAAGAACAGGATGACCATAGCTTACACAGACAACAGCAAATACGCTAACGAGATAAACTCAACTAACTGGTACCAAATTCTGAGAAGAAGCGATGTGAAGTGGGGTTTCTCCAATCCCAACATGGATCCGTGTGGATATAGGTCGCCCATAGTTATACAGCTTGCTGAATTCGAATACGGCGACGACATGATCTTTGAAGATCTAATTGAAGCTAATTCAGATATCACAGTTTCTGAAACCGATGGAATCTATACGATAGACACCAATATGACAGATTTGAACCCCACAAACAAAGTGAAGATTAGAGACAAGTCTGTTGAGCTAGTTACGTTTGTGCAAGCAGGTGGATTAGATTACGCCTTTGAATACTCCAGTGTAGCTAAGCAACATGAACTCAAATTCTTGGAACTACCTGAATCCATCGACTTGAGCTCTGATGACTATAAGGATACCTACAAGAAGGTAAAGGTTCGGAAAACCACAAAAATTAGTACCGGGAAGCCAATTGTTTATGGTTTGACCATACTTAATAACGCCCCGAATCCGGCTCTTGCCGAGGAATTTGTCAAATATATCATCAACGATTTTGGTCAAGGTGTTTTATGCGACAACGCACAACCACCTATCGTACCGGCGAAAGCGAATGACATAGACAAAATTCCTGAAAGCCTCAAACCATATGTAACGGGATAAAATATGTCAATCAGAAAAGCTCTAAGAAACGTAAAACGTCAACCTCTTTCCCTGATTTTTTCTTTTGTAGGTTCTCTCCTAATTCTATTTATAATCCTCACGCTCTTCAACATGATCTTTCGACAACTTGCCTTCGAGTCTCAAGGCTTTTTTGAAGCATGCGCCGACCCGTCAGTGATAAGCTCAATCCTGCTAACTTTGTACACTTCCTTCCTTGCAACCTTGATCGCTATGATCATAGGGACGCCCCTAGCATACGTCCTCGCAAGACACGACTTTCCTGGAAAGAGTGTAGTAGAATCAATCATAGACGTACCGGTGATAATACCACACACCGTCGCAGGCATAGCCCTCTATACGTTCTTCATGCGCAGAAGCACTGTAGGGATGGCTTTTTCCAACCTTGGCATTATCTTTGAAGATTCTATGTGGGGTATTGTTGTAGCGATGCTTTTCGTAAGCACGCCCTTTTACGTAAACGCTGCTAGAGAAGGTTTTCAAAGCATCAATCCCCGTCTTGAACGCGTCGCCAGAACCTTAGGTGCCAGTCAGTGGAAAGCCTTCTACCGGATCACCTTGCCTCTGGCTGTTCGCCACCTTTTTTCAGGGGCTGTGATGGCATGGGCTAGAGGTATAAGCGAATTTGGCGCTGTAATAATGATAGCGTTCTACCCCATGATTGTCCCTACGCTAATATTTTATGAATTTACTACCCATGGTCTCAAAGGCTCTCAGCCCATAGCCGTACTCATGATACTTGTATGCTTTTTTGTTTTCATTGTTTTACGTGCATCTACAAGGTATTGGGGGAGACGAAAATGATCACACTTGAGAAAGTTAGTCACGAATGGGGAGATTTCACCCTGAAAAATGTAACCCTTAGCGTGAATGAGGGAGAATACTTTATTATCCTCGGGCCCACGGCTGCTGGGAAAACTCTAATCCTTGAGACAATCGCTGGATTCTATATTCCTCGTAAAGGAGACATCTTCCTTAACGAAAAGAACATTACACAAATCCCACCGGAGAAACGCAACATTGGTTTCGTCTACCAAGATTATTCCTTGTTTCCCCACATGACTGTGGAAGAAAACATAGCTTTCGGATTGAAAATGCGTAAGATTCCCAAAAGAGAAGTTGAAACTAGAGTCCAGAATGTTATGGATTCTATGCACATCTCTCAGCTGAAGGAGAGATTTCCCTCCACTCTGTCCGGTGGAGAACAACAACGGGTAGCCCTAGCCCGCGCCCTCGTAATTGATCCTGACATTCTCCTCTTGGACGAACCCTTGAGTGCTTTGGACCCTAGAACCCAAGAATCCTTGAGGGAAGAGTTGAAGAGAATCCATAAGGTTCGAGGCACAACGACAATCCATGTTACTCATGACCAGGATGAGGCTTTGACTTTGGCTGATCGAATAGCTGTGATAATGAATGGTAAAGTCGTTCAAGTTGACGCACCCTATAAGGTTTTCAATGAGCCTGTAAATGAGGAGATAGCGAGTTTTGTGGGTGTGGAGAACGTTATTGAAGGGAAGATAATATCCAGTGAAAATGGCGTGGCCCTCGTGGAGATGGGAAACTACAAGATACGTGCACTTTCAAATCTTACGGAAGGGGAAGTAAACGTGTTTGTTAGACCAGAAAACATCATCCTATCCAAGGTCAAATTGGAAAGCAGCGCACGAAACAGTATCAATGGAACAATTACTAATGTAACTCAATATGGGGCAACATTTAGGATATACATGGATAATGGGCTCTCAGCTCTTGTAACAAAACAAGCAATAGAAGAACTTGGATTAAAAATTGGAGAAACCGTATATGCTTCATTCAAAGCAACAGCGACGCACCTAATCAGGCGATAAAGACCAGTTTTGTTTTATTTTGTTCATTTGCTTTCAGGTTTCTGTTTTTGAAGTTCGTGGAGAATAACAAGTGCTTCACCTAACGGTATGCTGAGTTTTGTCGCCAAATTTTGAGATGTTATGTCTGGTTGTTCATGGAGAACCACGTCTCTAGTGTAAGCCTTGTGATGGGAATACATGATCATGGCGTGAACCGTTTCTACGAGAACTGGCCAGAGTGGATTGCCTATGTAATCTTCTAAGCTCATTTTGAAACCACAAATTATATCTCTCGGCTCTTTAGCAATAAAGTCTCTCTTAAACTATCGACGGATGGAAGTCTAATTGACGATCAAGGCAGTGATATTCGATCTCGACGGAACCATCGTAGATTTTAACCTTAATTATAAAGCCGTGAGAGCAGAGGTCATACAGTTTCTCACTAAACAAGGCTTCCCTCGATCCATTTTTTCCATGAATGAAAGCGTGTTTGAAATGCTGAAGAAAATGGAAATCTATATGAGAAACAACGGCAAGGGCGAACAAGAGATAATGAAGACTAAAGAAGCCGTGCTTTCGCTGGTTAGCAGTCACGAGTTAGAGGCTGCTCGGTCGACCCGTCTGATACCTGGCGTCTTGGAAACGCTCAAAGCTTTAAGGAAAAAAGGATTGAAGATGGCGCTTTTCACTCTAAACGGCGAAAAATCAGTAAGCTACATTCTTAAGTGTTTTCGACTTGAATCTTTCTTTGGTGCAGTATTTACTCGTGATTTTGGCTTGGCGGTTAAGCCAGATTCAGCCCATTTGGAAGCTGTATTGGGCAAACTGAATGTTAAGCCTGAAGAGGGGATAGTTGTAGGTGACAGCGTGTGGGACATGATGTGTGCTCATGAACTCAATGTCATTGCGATAGGTGTAGTCACTGGCATCTCCTCTCTCCAAGAATTAACTCGTGCGGGAGCTACTTACATAGCTTCATCATTCACTGAGCTACCAACTCTGATACAACAACTCAATAAGTCATGACGGTTTAAAGAAATATCGAGACCACATAGGCCATTCAGAAGGTATGGTTGTGTCGAAGTCAACTTTCAGGTCCATGCCTACACTAATTTTTTCCGGCTCTACGTCTTGAATCATGCCAGGCAGTTTTGGGCCATCTTCCAATTTCACAATACCCACAGCGTAAGGAATCAACGACTCAAACTGCTTAGGCGAAACGTGAATCACCGTGTAAGTCAAAAGTTTTCCTTTGTTTTTGAGTTCAACCCACTCCAAATCCGATGAAAAACATTTCGTGCACATGGGCCTAGGCGGCAGAAGCATTGTTCCACACTTCTTGCATTTAGCAGCCATCAACTTTTTTTCACTCACAAACTTGTAGAATTGTTCTATTGTGAACGGAAAAGTTTCAGCCATTTTCATCCTCTCCTGTAAATGTGCACGGTTGCAGTGGCGCCTGAACCACCCACGTTATGGCTTAGCCCAATTTCAGCTCCTTCCACCTGTCTTTTCTCAGCTTGCCCAGTTAGTTGTAAGTATATCTCATAGGCTTGACCGACTCCCGTCGCTCCAACAGGATGTCCCTTCGATTTCAAGCCTCCGCTGGTGTTAACAGGAATCTTCTCTCCAATCTCAGTGGCGCCCTCTTCTACCAAGCTTCCTCCTTTTCCAGGCTTACAAAAGCCGAGGTCCTCATACGCGATGATCTCCGCAATGGTGAAACAATCGTGAACTTCTGCGATGTCGACGTCTTGAGGCTTAACCTTAGCCTTATTATAGGCTTCTTGACCCGCAAGCTTACCCGCCTTCAGAGTCGTAATGTCTTCTCTTTCGTACAAGCCTATGGCATCGCTTGCTTGTCCTGAACCTATAATGTGCACTGGGGTGTCCGTAAATTTCTTGGCGAGTTCAGGTTTTGTCAAAATCAAGCAGCTGGCTCCGTCCGTTATCAAGGAGCAGTCATACAGCTTCAGCGGCCTCGCGATTACTCGGGTCGACATCGCCTTTTCGTACGTTACTTCCTTCTGCATATGCGCCTTGGGATTCAGAGCTCCATTATGATGATTTTTCACCGCAACCATTGCCATCTGTTCTTCTGTCGTGCCATACCTGTGCATGTGAGCCGTTGCCATGAGGGCGTATAGTCCTGGAAACGTTATTCCATGCCATTGTTCAAATGGAAAGTCTGAGGCCATTGCTAAGAAT
>DAOVDC010000080.1 GCA_030669695.1 Candidatus Bathyarchaeota archaeon | reverse complement strand
CCAAGCGTCTCGTAACACTTCAATACCCAGTTAGCAATGAGAAAATCTTCATAAAAACTTGCTCCATCTATGTTACCTTTTTCCTATTTTTATTCATAGAATTCAAAAACAAAAGAGATAATCTATAATCAGAGAGTTTTTTAGCATATAGAGCGTATACATAATGGGTCTTGGACACGACGATGAAAAAACGTTTAGATGACTTCTTTACCGTAGCTGAACCCGTGAAAGAAAAACAGGCAGAATCTTCTGCGCCTGAAGAAGGTTTGTCCAAAGAGAAGGAAACAGTTGTCGTTACAACTGTAGCTCCTCGAAATCTATCCGCTTCATATTTTGTCTCCGCCACCTACGATGGAAACAGGAGACGCGCTTGCATCAAACTGTACGAACCAGAATCTGGGAAAATTTACTTTTGGTATGACACAACCGGGCACAAACCATATTGCCTCACGAATCTTCCGCCAAGTGAACTTGAAAAAATCGCTGGTTTAACGTCACATGCTGGGTTTGACCACTTCGAAACTCTAGAGAAATATAATTCTTTGCTCGACCGACAGGTAACCGTAACAAAAGTAGTGACTAAAGACCCTTTGGCAATTGGAGGACGCCCCAGAGGATGCATAAGAGACATCATACCTGAAGAGTATTCTAAAATCGCTGGCGAGCAACAAGAGGCAAAGGTTTGGGAAGCCGCCATCAAATATTATCAAAGCTACATTTATGACAGAAACTTAGCTCCAGGTATGATTTACAAAATCGAGAATGGCAAACTCATTCAAGTTAGACATGAACCTTCAGAAAAAACGATTAAACAAATTTGCAGATTAGTCGAGGACGAGACCGAGGAATCGCTGCGAAACATAGAATTGTGGGCAAGGCTTCTTGAGTACCCAGTTCCTAATTTCCGAAGAGTAGCCCTCGACATCGAGGTTTTTTCACCGATACCTACACGTGTTCCAGACCCCCAGGAAGCGGCACATCGCGTTATTTGCGCTACGCTTCTAGGATCTGATGGAAAAAATAAGGTTCTGCTTCTGAGACGTGAGGGCCTAGAGAAAGGTTCCGAGAGGTTGCCCCCTGACGTGACGGTTGAGTATTATGATTCTGAACAGAAGCTTATTCTGGAAATTTTCAAGGCGCTTTGGGACTACCCCTTTGTTATAACGTTCAACGGAGATGACTTCGATTTCCGATACCTTTACCAAAGAGCTCTGAACATCGGTTTGAAGAAAAGCCAAATTCCCATAGAGGTTAGAAGAAGAGTATGTTTGCTCAAATATGGCATCCACATCGATCTCTACAAATTCTTCTATAACAGATCCATCCAAATTTACGCGTTCAGCCAGAAATACCGACGCATAACCTTGGATGAGGTTGGCAAAGCGTTAGTAGGGCGCGCCAAGCTTGAACGCACTAAGCCTATATCTGAGTTAACTTACACGGAACTAGCTCGATACTGCGCGAGAGACGCTGAAATCACACTTGAACTTTGCACCTTTGATGACGACCTGGTCATGAAACTTATTCTGGCGCTTACGAGGATTGCTCGTATGCCCATGGAAGACGTCAGTCGACAGGGAGTTTCTCGATGGATCCGAAACTTTCTTCATCATGAACACCGCCGACGAAACATGTTGATTCCCAACGCTGAAGATATACTTGCTGTGAAAGGAACAACCGCCACCAAAGCCATGATAAAAGGTAAAAAATATAAAGGCGCCATCGTGGTCAAGCCAGTGCCTGGTGTACATTTCAACGTGAAGGTTATGGATTTCGCCAGCCTGTACCCGTCCATAATCAAGGTTCACAACTTGGGTTATCAGTCTGTTCGTTGTCCTCACAGCGAATGTAAGGATAACAAAGTTCCCGGCACTCCTCACTGGGTTTGCAAGAAGTATAGGGCAATTGAAAGTTTGCTGATAGGCTCGCTCAGAGACCTCCGAGTTAAATGGTATAAACCGGAATCCAGAGACAAGACATTGTCCCGCGAATTGCGAAGTTGGTATTACGTTATACAAAGCGCTTTGAAGGTTATACTTAACGCGAGCTACGGAGTGTTCGGCGCAGAAAAGTTTGATTTGTATTGTCCACCCGTGGCCGAAGCAACAGCCGCCATTGGTAGGCATGTCATAACGCAGACGATAAATAAAGCTCGAGAGTTGGGAATTGAGGTTATTTACGGAGACACGGACAGCATCTTTTTGAGAGGACCGTCTGAGGAGCAAATAAACGCTTTAATGAAATGGTCAGAACATGAGTTAGAAATGGAATTAGATGTGGACAAAATCTACCGCTACTCGGTCTTTAGTTCGAGAAAGAAGAATTATCTCGGGATTTTTCCCGATGGAAGTGTAGATGTTAAGGGAATGACGGGAAAGAAGAGGCACATCCCAGTCTTCATCAAGAAAGCCTTTAACCAAATGGAGGAGCGGTTAGGTCGAGTAAAATCTCCCACAGAATTCGAAGAGGCAAAAAAAGATATTCGGAAAATTATTCTAGAACGTTATTCTAGACTGAAGCGACGTGAATGGGGAGAAAGCCCTGAGGAACTAGCGTTTCACGTCGTACTAGGAAAGGTTCCTGAAGGATACACTAAGACTATACCGCAACACGTAAAGGCGGCGTTAATCCTTCGGAAAAAAGGATACGAGTTGAAAGCAGGAGATTTGATAAGTTTTGTGAAGGTGACGAAGGAGCCTCATGTAAAACCCGTTCAACTAGCTTCCAACAGTGAAGTAGACGTAGACAAATATGTGGGACATATGCATTCAACTTTTGCTCAAGTTCTTGACGCAATGGGATTGGACTTCGACGAAATCATTGGGTTAACGAAACTTGAACGCTTCATGTAAAGATTTAAGTGTCTTAAAAATTATTAACCAAAGTTCTGAAAGCAAGTGTGGTGAAAATTTTGCCAGAATGGATATGTTTAAAGTGTGGACACAAATGGGTTCATGAGGAAAAGGTAGAGCCTAGGTATTGTCCTGTATGTGGTAGCCCAACAATTTATGTCCCAAAAATCGCAAAACCGAAACAATCACGAAAATAGTCTTAAACACATCCTCTATCAATCTTGTAATAGTTGCTTCAATTCATTTAGATACTGGCCTCTGTCCAATCTGTATTTAACACCCAAGATGCCTCCAGACATCACTGATGTCAACCCAACTAACGTAAAGAACAGCCCCAAAAGGTGGTATGGACTAGGCGTAATGCAATATGGAATGAGCAAAAACCAATTTGGACTGTCTGTTGCCATAATTGTTTCAAGAGTTCCTACCGAAAACAACACAACACCAACAATGATCAACAAATATGCTTGAGTTTCGTTGTGTCTAGACTCCGCAGCCTTCTCATGCAAGTAATCGCTGAGAGACAATCTTTCTTCACATCTGTTGATTCCAGAACATAACAATTAAGGTTTATGACTTGAAGAGTCGTCAGCATAATATAGATTCTCAATACAAATCAAAGCTCTTGAGAAGGCATATGCACGCATTCGATCGATCGAAAAGGTATCCTATACCCACAGGGTCATAGGTGCAAACTGTATTCCAGAGCAATCCTAAAAAGGGATGGAGGAATATGTGCGCATAAGACGCACGAAACGGATTTAAATCTTGGATTTTTCCTTTAATGGTCCTATGCACAAAGGTACTTATTACAAGGACAAGCTTTCAGCCGATAAACTCCTTAGATGTTATGAAATAGCTCCTCCAAGGATCAAACAATATCTTAACGCAGAAATCCAATTCGTCATTTCTAATCTTCATGGCACAAATTTGGTTCTCGAACTTGGATGTGGATATGGTAGAGTTATGAAAGAAGTATCACAGTTTGTTCCATGGATTATTGGAAATGACATTTCAAAGGGAAGTTTGGAACTTGCGGGGGCATACATGGAACGTTGTCAAAACTATGCTGTATTTCTGATGAATGCATCCTAGATGTCATTTCGTTCGTGCATTTTTGATGCTGTGTTTTGCATTCAAAACGGCATATCCGCATTTGGGGTCAACAAAAAACGTCTCATCGCCGAATCCATAAGGGTGACAAAAGACAATGGAATTATTCTCTTTTCCAGCTATTCTCCGAAAATATGGGAA
>DAOVDC010000024.1 GCA_030669695.1 Candidatus Bathyarchaeota archaeon | reverse complement strand
AAGGGTTGAACAAACCTTACTCCGAAATGGCGCAGTCTCCTATGGTCATCATTGCAGATACCAGCATCATCACCCAAGCACCGCATCGTTTCACAGCAAGTGGATGTGGAGACGCAATATCTAAATTCACAGCGGTCCGCGACTGGAAATTAGCCAACAGCGTAAAAAACGAGTATTATGGTGAATATTCTGCAAGTTTAGCGTTGATGAGCGCAAAGCTTGTTGCAAAAAATGCAGGCATAATGAAGCATGGAATTGAAGAGGGAGTTCGGGTTCTCTTGGAAGCGTTAATAAGCTGTGGCGTCGCCATGAGCATCGCGGGAAGCAGCAGACCTTGCAGTGGCTCCGAACATTTATTCAGCCACGCCCTCGATCTTGTCGCTTCAAAACCAAGCTTGCATGGGGAACAGTGTGGTGTAGGAACAATAATGATGGCGTACCTTTATAAAATGAATTGGAAACGCATCAAAAAGACGCTGCGAAAAGTGGGTGCTCCCACCACTGCTGCGGAGCTTGGAATAGAACCGAAGTATATTGTACAGGCTTTGGTGCGAGCTCGTGCAATTCGTCCTGAGCGATATACGATTTTGGAAGAAAAAAGGTTGGATTATGATTCTGCGGAGAAAATTGCAAAAGCCACGGGTGTGATAGATTAAAACAGGGGTGGCGTTGGTTCAAAGAAAGCCTAAGGTCACCTTGTCGATCTCAGATAAGCTGGTGAAATTTTTGTCACTCTTTAAGGTTTTTTGCATTGGCTTCCTTCTTCTTGAACGCTTCGACGAACTTTACTGTTGTTGTCTTCGGGAAAAACTTTTGTGTGTCTGTAGCGATTCCTCTTTTCGCAAGCTGTAGTCCTTCCACATAGAACGCTTCCTCAGGCACGTTTATCGCCACACCCGTTTTTCCTATTTTCACACGAAACATTTTCATGTCTACTGAAGGTATCCTTCGATGGATAAGGGCAGCAATTTTTTCCGCTTTTGTCTCAAGCTTTTTCTCAACCGTAACGTCGTAAACCAAGGTTTTGCCAGCTAAGGGAGGGTTGTAATCCAGTTGAACTCTTCCAGATCCCATAGTTCTTATAGTGGCGAGTTTTCCATCAACCTCAAGGCGCATTCCCATCTTAGGCGTGATTCCGCGGGAGATTAGTCTCCGAAGGGCGACCATTTTGACTTTTTCTGGGTCTCGGGGTCCGAATGCCTTTTCTGGAGTGATCTCGACAGAAGAAGCTTTCTTCACCTTAGAATTTAGTAGACTCTCATCTAAGGCTTTTAACACCCATCCTTCTCCGATAACGACCAGTTTCGGTTCATAGATTTCTCCTTCTTTGTACAGTTTTTCCTTTTTTGCTACGTCTTCGAAGGTGGTGTCAAAGACTTCTCCGGTCTCTTTAACTCTACCTACATAGTTGATGATGATGAAGTCGCTCTTTTTAATAGCCGTTTTCTTCCTCGCAGGACACATTGTTAAGTAACCGAAACGTATAACAAAGCCTGTGCTTTTTGACTTTTTCGGTTGTAACCTCAAAAAAGGAGGAAAACCCGGAAAAGACGAGTGACTTTAACATGGAAATACTACCTCTTGACTCTAGGCTTGAGGACATTTTTTGGAACCACGTGTATCAAGATGTCCCTCATCACCATTTTTTCATTCTCGATTGGAAATTTGAGAAAAACTCGACAAAGATACTGCTGGCTTTGAAAGAGAACCGGATACAGGGAATGATGTTGACTTATGGACAAAGCATAGTTCAACTGAGGGGAAGCGCTGAAGCTGCAACCGCTCTTTTGGGTCATCTTGATTTAGAGAAAGTTGAGATCCAAGCTTTGATAGAACACGAGGACATGGTCTTGAAGCGGTATAAGCCGATGACAAGGCACGAATTGATTTTGATGACCTTGCGGAATGGCGAGGAAAGACTACACATTAAACATCCGGTGGTTAAGCTGAATCCTACTGATGCAAAAGAGATAGTGCGTTTGATGAGACAGGCAGACCCAGAGTGGTGGGGCGAGGCTGCATCTCAACGGATCATTGAAGGTATGGATGAAAGACTCTGGTTGGGAATAAAGGTTGATGGAAAGCTTGTTTCGCTAGGGGGTACACGTTTCAGTGAGTGGGGAAGTAACATTGGAGTGATTGCCACCGAAGAGTCACATAGACGTAAAGGCTACGCAACATCAATCGCGTCCACATTAGTTAAGAAAATCTTAGCAAGATGCCCAATGGCGTTTATTCATGTTCTCAGCGACAATCCACCCGCTGTTCATGTATACGAGAAAGTAGGGTTCAAACCGTACAGAACTTACTTTTTTGTTAGAGGCGAAAAACGTTAGTGCTTGGCTGAATCAAACAGCTTCAAGTTCAACAATCAGCAATATACAAGTCTGTTTCCATTTATTATACAAGTCTCGTGGTGGGTTTAGTGAACAAAATATTGTTAGGGTGCTCTGGATGGTTCTACAAAGATTGGGTGGGCCCTTTTTATAAGGTTGAGAAAGCGAGTAAGCTCAAGGCATATTCAGAAGTTTTCAAGACAGCCGAAATTAACTCCACTTTCTACGCATACCCTTCAAAGGGCACGGTCATGGGCTGACTCAAGTACATTAGCACAACGCTAGTGATATCCCCCGAAACCCCCATTTTTGGAATCTGTTCGAAAACATAGAACAGCTTGTTCTAAAGTCTAGCTTTAAGAGTAGCCAAAGTCTATGGAAAAATTGGGGAATGAAATGTGAATCCAGTAAATAGAATAAGATCGGAGTTCTTGAGGTTTGCAGGCTACTTAATTCCTCTTGTTCAATCACTGCCGCCTCTCGGCGTCTGGACGGGTTTGATGACTCTTCCATTCGCTAGTTATTTAATCCTGACTTTCACAAATCTTCCAGTCAACCTTCCAAGAGCCTTGTCTGAATTCTTTGCACCCTTCCCCATACTTGTTCTAGAAAGAATATTCATTATTATCGGTCTCTTAATCCTTGTTTACTCTGTTGTTTACCTAAGGGTAAATAGAAAGGAAGGATTGGTTACTTCAGGACCTTACCGATTGGCCAGACATCCTCAGTATTTGGGAATGATCCTCTCAACCCTTGGTTTAACGAGCTGGAGCGTCTGGATCCTAAACAACACTTTCGGCATCGGATTTCTGAATCCATCGCAAACTATAGGTGTGTGGTTCATTGAACTGCTCACTTACGTTTTCCTAGCGCACATAGAAGAACTATTCTTGTCTAGAAATTATGGAAAAACTTTTGAGGATTACAAAGGCCAAGTGCCTCTGCTTATACCTTTTTTCAAGACTAGTAGAAAAGATCTAGATGTTCTTGTTTCCATCTTAATTCCAGCCATTCTTCTATTCATTCTCGTCAGTGTCCAGATTTGATCATGTGATATCTTCCGCAAACCCCATTTTTCTTGCGCGTGCGCTTTCATATTCTCTTCTTCTTTCAGACGCGCTTTCTTCACCTTGCAATTCTTCCGCACCTACCTAAACAATTGCACAATGTGAATTTGGTCTAATTATACAGATCTCCTATAGACACCAAAGTTTAATATCAAAGTGTAGATGAACGGGGTATAGGGATGAAGTTTGAGTGGAAAAGAAACCTCTTTAATTGTTGTCACTACCCCAACAATGCCCGGCTACGAGATTACGAAAGTCTTAGGTACAGTTCACGGGATGACCGTGAGGACAAGGGGTGTTGGAGGAAAAATCATAGCTGGAATAGAAGGTGTTTTCGGCGGCGAAGTAACCTCGTACACTTCGGAGTGCGAAAAAGCGCGGAAAGAATCTCTAGAGAGATTAATTGATAACGCCACCAAAATGGGCGCCAACGCAATTGTCGGAGCAGACTTTGAAACAAGCGACATTCTACAGGGCTCGGCAACGGTGTTCGCTGCGTGGGGACCCGCGGTGATAGTTAAATCCGCAAAGAAAACAGAGTGAGCCTTCAAATTCCATCCGTTTTTTATTTAGTTATCGCTTGAAGCACT
This sequence comes from Candidatus Bathyarchaeota archaeon, assembly GCA_030669695.1. The sequence continues at coordinate 4,734 of DAOVDC010000024.1, read as the reverse complement.
TCCAATCATCTTTGAGGGTTTTTGGTTTCTCTTTATTTTAAAGAACTCCAATATTTCTGTAGAATCCGCTTTAGGTTTGCAAGCATGTTTCTGACTGTTTTACGAGCCAAGTCGGACTCAACCGGCGGAGTGTAAAAATCGCTTACATTAATGGTTTCTAAGCCGACTACTCCTGCCGTGAGAGCGTACCAACATTGCGGCAGAACCATTGGGTTGTATCCGCTGCCAGGCATGAGGACGAGTTTGTTTTGGCACACTTTTTCTGCTACTTGAGCTATGATCTGGGATAGGTTGAAGAAACCGTTCACCGTGAGTCTAAGGCTTCCAAGCGTGTCGGCAAAATGAGGGTCGCTTCCTCCATTGGCTACGATAAGATCTGGCTTGAACTCTTCTGCAAGAGGAACAAAAATCTCTTTCAACGCGTAGAGGTATGTTTGGTCACCTGTTCCAGGCGGCAAGGGCACATTGACGTTGTATCCCTCTCCTTCGCCCTTTCCGACTTGTTCGACGAATCCGGTGCCTGGGTAAATAGTTCTCGGATCCTGATGTAACGAAATGTAAAGGACACTTGAATCTGAATAGTAGATGTCACTGGTTCCGTTCCCGAAATGCACATCGTAATCTATGATCAACGCGCGTTTAAGCCCATACTTTTCACGGAGATGTTCCACCAGAACGGCTATGTCGTTGAACAAGCAGAAGCCTCCGCCATAATTTCTGCCAGCGTGGTGATAACCACAACCTAATGCCACCGAACGTTCAACTTTTCCCTCATAAACCGCTTTCCCCGCCTCTAGAGCTCCACCTATTATCAGCCGAACAGCCTCAAGTATCTGTGGGGAGACCGGCGTTTCCATATCGTATGGTTTGCTTTTTTCCGCCAAACGGAAGATTAGGTCTACGTAGTCTTTATCGTGAACTTTGAGCAAGTCTTGTTTAGTGACCGGCTTGGGTTCTAGCATGGTTACATTAGGTAAACGAAACAGTCCTTGCTCTTCAAAAAGGCGCATGGTGTTGACAAATCGATCGCCTCTAAAAGGGTGGTCTGGTCCTAAATCGTACTGGCAATATTTTTCGTGATAGGCTATACCCACTTTCAAACGGGTCCTCTCCAAGCTCGTTGATCAAAAACGTTCACATAGAGCACTCTTGTTCAGTAAAAGCTTATAAGTTCTTAAAGCTCGAACGTTCGTTCTCATCATAAAAATGAAAAGAACTACAAAAAAAGCTGCGCTAGTGCAGATTGATGAAACAAAAAAAGAAGAAATTCGTGGGAAGGCTTTTGATACCTATTCTTCTTCCTCTTGCTCTTCAGCTGCCGCTTCCTCTTCTTCTCCTTGAAAAGAAGAGGTATCCTCTGCCTCTGCTTCAACTTCCACTTCAGTTTCTCCTTCGATTGGAGTCTCTTCTACAATTGTTTCGGTGGCAACTTCTGGGGAAACTACAGGTTCTTCATCAACTTCCTCGGATGATGAGGACTGTTCTTCTGTTGGCGTTTCAGGTGCGTTCTCTTCGATCCTTTCGAACCCTTCAGTAGGTGTCTCTTCAGTTAATGCCTCTTCTGTAGGTGCTTCTTCTGCTTGTAATTCCATTGGTTGCTCAATTTCCGTTTCTTCAGAAATGTTTTCGGTTTCTACTTCCACTTGTGCTTCGATCGGCACTTCTGTAGGTATTTCAGGCACTTCTTCAAGAACCTCTTCTGCCGACGGTGCTTCTACGATTTCTCCTGGTGCGGGTGGAAGTGCGAGCTCCATTTTTTCCGGCATGAGATTAGTGACAACCTCTTTTATGACCTCTAATTCTTGCTTGGTGGCTTCGAGTCCTTGAGTGAAGGCATTGCTCTCACGCGTGTGTAGTTCATCATCGATTTCCCCAGCGGCGTAAAGTATCTCTGCGTTTGCGAGAAACATCTCTAACGTGTTGACCTGTTGTTCAAGTTCAGTGATTTTGGAGGTCATCTTTTCAGCCAAGGCTTTCCGATGAGTTTCAATCTCTGCGATGGTGTCCGTGAGCCCCTTGTTAAAGGAGTCATATGTAAACTGCGAGATTTTGCCTGTATTAAACAGATCGTCGAGGGCCTGTTTCTTTTTCTTCGCTAATTCCAAATCCTTGCTTATTTTCTCAAAGGAATACTCCCATGAAATCAAATTTATACACCCTGCCGAATGCTAGCATAAAAGAACGAAATAACTTTTATTAACATGCAGATATAGCGCTAACTGCCAAAATCAGCTTATTTCTCGTTTTTCTTCACAAAATAGTTTAAATGCACAAGGATTAGCAACGCAAATATAGCCTTGATCGTTGACACGCGAAACTCTTTCGCGCACGCAAAAATGCAAAACTCGACAAAAGCCTATTGCAAATTCGGAATTAGCTTCTCCACTTTCTCCTTAATGCGCACCCATTCATCTTTATTGTGAATGACAAATTTCTGTCTTCTTTTCCATTGATCGGCCTTTTTATTCCACAAATACACTCCTATTTGTTTTTTTCCAAAAGCTTCCATGAGAACTGCGGCACACCACCATTTCTCTGTCTTATACAAGTTTAGGCCTTCAATTACCTTTAGGGTTTCAGAGACGGGAAATTTTTCCTCTGACAAACGGTTCACCGGGTAACAAATATGTCCTAAGAATATTAATATTTTAGTCAGCGTGGGGCCAACTCCAATCTTCGCGTGCGCATGAAACGGTTTTCAACGCATTGTTTGGATTAGTGTTGCAAGCAAACGTTTTAAGATGGCGCAGATTAGTTAAGCTCGTTTAGTGGGCCGGGACTGCTGTGCCGGGATAATGATAGGCGTGTAGTCTTGCATCCCGTGGGCAGAGTGGATAATGCGCGGGCCTTGAGAGCCCGTGGACCTGTTGGTCCGCATGGGTTCGAATCCCATTCCCGGCGCCAACAACATAGTTTTGGATAAACTCGTGGTAACCATCTTTTGTTTTTGTACTGGGGTATTATTTGAGGAAAATTCAAAATAAGAGGTTGAAAGAACACTTTCGCTGAAGAGGGTTCAAATACCGCAAAAAACTGTTACGGTTCCTTTGCAAGCATCAAAACTTCTTGAGGTTTTTTGTGACGAAATCAAAGCGTTTTTCTCGCTATTGTTGGAGGTATCGTTGGAAGAAGCCTAACGTCAATTTCAACGCGTCGATCCTGTTTTTGAGCTTCATAAGCCCGTGCCCTTCGTCTGGATAAACCTTCTTTTCGTAGGGCTTGTTGTATTTTTTCAAAAGTGGTTCTATCTCGTCAGTGTTTCCCATGGTGACATTAGGGTCGCGTGCACCGTGAATGATGAACACGGGTGCACGAATGTTCTGTGCGAAATTGACTGGCGATCTGTCGTAGTATAGTTGAGGATTCTCGTCTGGGTGGCCGAGTTGTTGGATGGAATAGAGACGGAGGTCTTCTCGGGTCGTGTTGAAGTCCGTTACAAGATTGGTCATTCCACATATAGGAACTCCAGCGCTGAAATGCTCTGGAGCTTTTGTTAGGGCCATCCAAGTTGTGTATCCGCCATAACTGGTTCCCATTATTCCGATGTTTGACCTGTGAGAGATACCGCGTTTCTCTAGATACTCTACTCCCGCAACCACATCTTTTAGGTCGCCTCCGCCCCAATCTTTCAAGTTAAGGTCTCTGAATTTCTTGCCGTATCCCGTGCTTCCTCTGTAGTTTGGTGCAAGAACAGCGAAACCCGAGCTGACGAAGAACTGAACTCCTGGCTTCCAACTGTTCACCCATTGCGCCGTAGGTCCTCCGTGAATCCATAATATTGCAGGCAGGAGCCCCTTGCTTCCTTTCGGAAGATATAGAAAAGCAGAGATTTCAAGTCCGTCAAAAGAGCGATACGTCACAACTTCTGATTCCACCAAGTAGTTTGGATCAATAACGTCTCTCAGAGAGTGAGTTAATTGTCTCTTCGCACCCGTTTCCAACGAAATTTCCCAGAGATCACCTGGCGATCTAGGTCCAGAGTGCAGAAAAACTATGTTTTCACCGTTACGAGAGAACCTTTGATTATAATTTACGCCTTTTGGCAAGTCCAGCTTTTCAGTTTTCATACTTGAGATTTCGGTGATGCATATGTCAAAGTTTCCTTTGGCGTTGACGGTGTAGGATAGGCGTTTTCCATCAGGAGAAAATACTGGACTACTTTTTTCCCATCTGTTCTTCGCTATCCAAGTTATGAATTTATCCTCTAACGATGCGATTCCAATGTCTTCAGACCCGAAGAAGTTGGTAACGAAGGCTATTCCGTTTGAGTCTGGAGACCATCGGAACGTAATGGCCTCTTCTGAATCGTCTGAGAGAGAGACCAGTTTTTCGTCTGCACCGCCTGTGCTAGGAATAACGTATAGGTCTTGGTTTCTTGGTTTTTTGGTACGATTTCCCGCAAATGCAATCCATTTTCCGTCTGGAGAGAACCGAGGATCCATCCAACGTCCAAGCGGATGATACACCAGCTTCTCGCATTCTCCCGTTTCAAGCGTTAGCATCCAAAGAGCGAATTTTCCATCAAATTTTCCTTCAATTGCAATTTTCTTTCCGTCAGGACTCCAGCTCATCGCCTGTTTCAAGATGTCTGGCCTATTTGTAAGATTAACTACTTCTCCTCCCTTTGCAGGCACTTGATAGATTTCGTATTTTTCGTCTCCGTTGTTGTCTTTCATATAGGTAACCTTGTCTTCGACGGGGTTCCACTCTGGATACAACTTGGTTCCCGGACCA
>DAOVDC010000025.1 GCA_030669695.1 Candidatus Bathyarchaeota archaeon | reverse complement strand
TAATGGATAAAATCCGCTCCATAGCAGGAGTCTTAAACACAGAATCACTGATCAATAGGCTACTAACACCGTTTAACATCTTTCGCTGAATTTTCAAAGCCTCGACTGGGAATTCAAAAACCTGCTTTTATTAGGTCTCGTGGCTTCATAAACTCTCGCAAAAGAACAGTTGCGTAAGAACCTCTGTGCAGCGTGAAGTTTAGCCCAATCTCTTGCTTGGGAGGATTCGCCGAATCTTTAGTTGGCTGTTCTACGGAAAGTTTGATCATGGGTGTCAAAGTAGCTCGCAATCTACCCGGTGCGCTTATTTCAGGCATAAGAGGTACATAGAAATTCCTAGACACGACGTTTTCGGTTTCAATAATCTCCTGCTCGATTTCGCCCTGTATTCCCTCAGAAGGGTTTTGCTTGAAGCCTAAAAGCGGAATAGCCACACGCAGCTTACCTTCGTTTAACGCCTTTTTAACATGGGAGCGAGATTGCGCAGTCACTAGTGTGAACTCGTCTGTTGGAATCCCTTGGTTGTCGAGGTTCACCACATAGTCTCCAACTTGAGGCTCATTAAGGGGAATGCTACGCCGGGTTCTTTGACTGAGAAATCTGTTAAAAAGGAAAGACTGGTACGCTTGAACGAAGATTCTGCGTAGCTTTAGAGGCAACTTTCGGAACGCTCCCACGAAGTCTTTTGGCTGCTTAGTCAAGTGAGTGAGCATCATTTGTTCATATCTTAGATATCGTGGAAAAAGGCGAAGTGCTTCTCTAAAGTTGCGTGTATCCCGTAGTTGTTGTCGTGCTTCTCTTGCCGCTGGGTGTTCATGTAGGCTCGGTTGAGCAAGAAAGATGAGCCCAGCGTTTTTCCAGTCGCCTTGGGTGATAGAACGGCCTACTAGATGAGTGATAGGTCTGACGGTGCCGAATCGTTGGTGCCCAAAAAAATTTGGAACTCCGCCTAAGCTTGCCAATTCACTTTGCACTTTTTTAACTCGCTGTTCAGTCACAGAGGATGTGTGGGATATTGCTCTAATTAAGACGCGAAATTGATTGCCGAGAAGAAGTTGGGAGAAAACCATTTCTTCGGAAAAACGCAGTGGACGGAGGGTGATGTCTTTGATTTTAACCCGTGAAACTTGTTCTGGTGTGATGCGGCGGATGCTGATGTGCTGGGCGGTGAGAGCATGAGCGTCTTTTATGCCCGCTATTTGAATGCGCTTAGGGCTTATGCCCAACCGTTTCGCAACTTTTCTTACTGCAAGAAACGTATCCCAGTTTCGTTTAACCAGCACACAGATGAGATAGCGTCCTTTTCCTACTAGTTGTTGAGTTTCAATCGGCGAAATCTCAGCCTTTGAACCGTCAAGTAAGGCCTCTTCAACTACAAAGTCTTCAGAGAACTGGCGAATTTTTCCACCGGTACCCAGTGATGGAGAGGCATAAACTTCTATTCCAAGCTGTTTTTCCAATCTAGGAACGTTCAAAGAATCTCCTCAGAAAAGGTTGAGGGTACCCGTTATTTTGTCCACTTGGTTCGATGGGGCTGGGCCTATTCCTAAACATGTTACAGTGCCTGGTGGAAGTTCAGTTAATCCCATATCAGTAATCAACGCTGACGGCAGCTTCAGCTTCTTGGCTTTTTTCTCAAGCTCTAAAAGCTCTTGCTTAGACCGTGCTTTCACAGCTATTTTACATTGCCCCTCCTTTATCCAAGTGCTCCACCAGTGTGGATTTCTCTTCCTCGCTTTTTCAGCCGCGGAAACTGCTGCATGCCCAGCCTGAGCCGCAATCTTTCCTTCACTCATTCCTAAATCGACTCGAAGGATAATGACCTGTTTATATTTGAATCCAGACATTTTGAACCTGCATCTCAATTATTTTATGTGGGCTTAAATGTTCATCTATTACTTCCAGATTGATGTAGTAAGCGCCGAAAAAATGAAGTAAAGCGTTATGACGAGCGTTGATGGGCGCCGAATCATGCGAATCAGCGACGCCCCTTGAAAGTCCAAGTCTCCAACTTCCTCTAGAACCGAATCTATCCCTAATCTTGCGCACAAGTCAATAATTCTGTCAATCTTATCATCAGACAGGCGGTTCAGAAATTTCCTTATTCGACACATTGCAACCAGATCGAAGCCTATCCGTTCCTTCCATCTAGATTGATAATGTGACAGAAAAGCTTCGGAAAAATCGTGGTTCTGTAAGGCCTCGTAGGCAACTTTCCCCGCAATCCCGGAACACAATAGTCCAAAGATTACGCCCCCACCTGTTGTGGGTTTCACCTGCGAGGCTGCGTCCCCTACGATGAGAAGACCATTTGAATAGGTCTTAGGAATAGCGCCTCCCAGTGAGATAGGGTGGAAAGAAAGGCGGGTAATCTTGCTTTTTCTCAATTTCTTGGATGCCACTGGATGTTTCTGCATGAATCGATGCAAATGTTCTCGAGGGTTACCCATGTTTGTGGCTAAACCCACCTTAGCTGATGTGTTTCTTTTCGGAATTATCCAAGCGAAAAAGCCTGGTGCATATTTTTGCCCGAGATACACTTCAATGGTGTTCGTGTTTACGTCATCGGCTCTATCAACTTCAGCTTGGATAGTGTTCACGATCATAGAACGATCCAGCGTTTGTAGTCCCGCTTTTTTTAGAAGAACAGATGAGCATCCTTCAGCGTCTATCACAAGGCTGGATGCTAAGGTTTCTTTTGTTCCCTCTCTTCTGATGGCAACTCCCTTGGCAAAACCAGAATCTACACCCCACGACTCTGCTCTTGATCCAAAAAGGTATTGCACTCCCGCTTTCACGGCGAGATTGGAAAGATACTTGTCAAACAGTTCTCTGTTAACAACACAAGTCACAGGAGAATTGAACCTAACAGAAAATTCCTTTCCATGTGGAGAATGTAAAACTGCTCCTTTAAACTCGTTTTCAACAACGTTTGATGGTAAATGTAGGCCTAAACGTTTCAAACCAGAAAGGCTCAGATGTCCAGCACAATGGGTGGGAACGCCAATTTCTTTGTGTTCTTCGCAAACTATAACGTTCATGCCCTGCTTTGCCATCGTAAACGCGGAGAATGAGCCGCATGGGCCGCCTCCGACAACAACCGCGTCAAATTTGGCGTTCAAGATGATTCCACACAGTATAGGTGCTAAAAGCTTCTGTGTTCTCTTGTTTCCGTTTGTTTTGCAAGCACATCACTTCTACAAGGCAATCAAGTTTGATAAAAAGATTTTATACGCGATACGGTTTTGTTGGTGGAGAAAAGTTCTTACAAAAAATGAATAACTATACGTTTTGCTTTGTCAGTTAGCATACACATTCCTTATAAAGAAAATGACAGTAGACTTTGCTAAGAATCGATCCGCTGGAGAATAGGTCTTATGGATGCCATCGTCGTCGACATTGATGATACGATAATTGACACTGAACGCAGAAGATACGCGGCATGGTGTCGTGTTCTGGACAGGGAGATTCCTAGGCAAGACGTGGAGTCTCAAGGATCGCGAGAGATTCTTAGGAAATATGCTTTTTCAAACAGGGAGGTTTGGGAGAAGTTTTGGATGCTTACTCTCTGCATCGAAGAAGGTGGGGCTGATCTCATCGAGCTTGACAAACCGGTTCCTTATGCTTTGGAAGTTCTCCAGAACTGGAGCAAAAACTACAAATTGATATATCTGACTGGACGAACAGAAAACATGCGACAACTCACATTAGACGAATTAAGAAAATTCGGTTTCCCAACACACAGAACCGACCTGGAAATGTTCCCTCTCAACGACTGGATGAACTACTTCTCTTCACAATCTTCAGTGGTGGAGACCCGATCAACCATATTCTCCAAAATATTGAAACAGTACAACGTTATCCGGGTAGTCGACGACTATCCAGGCTTCTTCGCTGCCTACAGAAAACATCCTGTACCTGACAAAGTAGGTCTACTGAGAAGGAAACGTTATTCACCTCAAGATTACCTAGCCAACGGTGCCACCAGGGTTGTTGAAAACTGGAAAAAGCTATCAGTACAATAAATGTCCGAAAAGCGCACGCTTCTAAATGCACTTAGCGCTTGCTCAAATCTATCGATTTCTTCTTCAGAGATACTATATCCTTATTTATGGCCTATGTAAATGTAAAGTAATATTATTGAAAAACCATTTCAGGTGGAATCGAAATTTGAGTTCTATCGACTATGAAATCGAGCTTCTTTCAAAACTGGTTGAAGTGGACACTGTTTCAACAACGAAGGTGGGATATGACAAATGCGCTTCTATCATTGTAGACGAAGCCAAAAAAAGTTCTTTAGACGTCGAGATTTTAAATGGAGAAAAAGCTGCTAAGGATGGATTATCGCGTCCTAACGTAATTGTGACTTTAGATTCAAAGTCAGATGTAACGCTGCTTCTTGAGTCCCATTTTGATGTTGTTCCCCCGGGTGAAGGCTGGAAGCATCCTCCATTCAAACTAACAATTGAGGATGGAAAAGCGTACGGTCGAGGCGCATCAGACAACAAATCTGGGATAGCAGCAGCTCTCGGTGCAATGCGTCAATTGGCAAAGAATGAAAATTTGGACATTAATATCAAGTTGCTTGCGAGTGTGGATGAAGAAATAGGCGGAACCTACGGCATAGACTATGTCGTTAGCGACTGCGGAGTAAGAGGCGACGCAGCTTTGGTTTTGGATTCTGGTCCTGAAAGCCTCTTTCTAGGGGCAAGCGGCATAATTTGGGCGAAAATCCTTGTAGAGGGAAAACAAGGGCACGCGGGTTATCCGTTTAAAGCTAAAAACGCTATCGACGAGGCTTTACGGCTCATTTCGGAGTTCAAATCTTACAAACAAGAGGTGGAGAGAAAGAATTCCATACTCAAAGCTCCTCCAGATTCTCCAAGAGACCGCGTTTGGGGAAGATTTAGTGTAACGATGATTAAGGCAGGAGAAACTGAGAATATTATTCCGGGAACTTGTGAAATACGTTTCGACCGTCGTTTGCTCCCTGAAGAATCTGTAGCAGAGGCAGAAAAAGGACTCGTCACGTTCTTCGATTCTGCAAAAAAGAAAAGTGGATGCAACGCAAGCCTGCAAATTACAAACAAGTTCTCTGGTTACTTAACCTCGCCTGATCTGGTATTTGTGCAAACGGTTTCGAGGATGATTGAAAAAACTTTGGGAACAGCCTTGCCGATGGCTGGGGAATTGGGTGGAAATGATGGGAATTTCTTTGCCAAACATAACATACCTGTCGTCTGCTTCGGACCTATAAGAACGGATACTTGCTATCATGGAAAAGACGAGTTTGTGCACTTAGAAGACTTGAAGAATGCGAGAGATTTGGTTGTCAACTTGGGGAAAGTTAGACGGGAAGAAATAAAGCCATAATCTAAATCGAGATGTTTCAGGCAACTCTTCTCATATCAACCTTGTAAAGCTCAACATTGGCGCCTTCGCAAGACTTCACCACATTTTCATCGTATTGTTGACACACTATCACCTTTCTAACGTCATCTGGAGAAACCTTATTGGTTGAACAATAGCTCGCAGCTAGTCTGCACACCTGAGCCACCGCAACCTCTCTAGCCCTCGTCTCAATCTCTACTACAATAAACTTGTTTTCCGCGTCTTGAAGAAGAATATCTATAACTCCAGATTCCACCTCGACATCTACGTTGGTGAACTTCATCCTATCTTCAAGAATTGAGGGGTCGTCAGCCAGAATCTTTTGAATAGGGTTTTCTAACAAGCCCCTCGCGACGAGGTGTGCCCTAGGTCCGTTCTTTGCGATACTTTCTAATGCGCTCTCGATGTCGAAGTAGGCTGTTCCGATAAGATGAGGAAAAACGTTGATCGGTCTTTCGTTGTGATACAAAAGAAGGATTGGGGTGTTCGTTAAATTGGGATTTTTACTTTTCGATAAAGGTAAGATTTTGCTTCTTGAACTGACAATTTTTCCTCTAAGCTGAGGCATGGTGTTGCGAATGTCCTCCTTTAACCGCTCGACTTGAGAAGATGAAAGATTCTTGGCCTCTACGAGACGATAATCCACTCCCCATTTACGGTTGATCTTCTCTAACAAATCCGTAAGAACCTGAATCTTACTTGCGTATGCAGCATCTTTATCATGGTATAGAAGAAACCTGTACATTCAATCTCCTCAATGACATCTTTAACTGCTACTTCTTATAATTTCATATGCGTGTACTAAGCAAAATAATTTATAGTGTTCTGTGTGTTCACAAATCGTTATGAAAATTGTAAGCGCCTGCCTAGTTGGGGTAAATTGCAGGTTCAATGGAAAGAACAAACTGGACAGGTACCTTCTCAAAGTTTTCAAGAGAGGCGAATTACTCCCAGTATGTCCAGAACAGCTAGGCGGATTGCCCACACCAAGAATTCCAGCAAAAATAGTTGGCGGCGATGGATATGACGTTCTAGATGGAAAAACGAAGGTGATTAACAAAAAAAATGAAGACGTTACCGAAAACTTCGTCAGAGGAGCGACAGAAGTTCTTAAAATTATGAAGTTACTAAACATTAAAGAAGCGATCTTGGAAAGCAAGAGTCCATCCTGCGGTTCTGGGAAACTCTATGATGAAGCTTCAGGCAGGTCCATCAAAGGTGACGGGGTTCTAACGGCATTGTTAAAGAGAAACGGAATACACGTTACCCCGTACGAAGTTGCTAATGGCAAAAAGCAAGAGGGCGTTAGTTAATGGGTCTAACCGTGGAAGAGAAAGAGAAAGTTGAGAAGATAATCAGCCAAGTCAAAGAGGAACAGAACATAAGTTGGTATGAAGCAAGGATGTGGCTTCACAAATTTGTATGCAAAGGACGCTGCGACTGGTATAAGAAAAATAGTCAACAGACGGGGTTTGAAAGATCAAGCCTAACTCGGAAACAGAAGAGTACCGTAGAAAGGGCCATTGAAACGTTTATGAAAGATATGACAAACGAAAAAACTAGGGCAATTATCCACGAATACCTTTGTCCTGGGCATTAAACTCATTCGGAATTTGAGCCCAAGATATGTGAGAGAAGTCTCTTTATCGTCGGCGACACAATAACTCTTTCAGCAGATTTAAAGAATCTTTCTAGACTCTCCTTTGTTAGTTCAGCACGTTCGTACTCCTTTGCCTGCAGAGCCATTTCAAGCTTTTCCAGCTGCCTCACAGCTTTTGCCTCAGCAGTTTTGCACTCCTCGTATTCACGCCAAACATTCCCGTATTTCACTCTCTGCTTTTCTGGCAAAAGGCACAATAGTTTTTTCATGGCATCTTCTTCCCTCTTTTTAGCCATACTCGTTCTTTCTGACGGCGTTAAATCTCCTGTTATGACTTCGGGAAGGTCATGGATCAAAGCCATCTGCAGCATTTTCAGCTCGTCTAGGCCTTCCAAATCTGAAAATATCATGCATAAAATTGCGGTTCTAAACGTATGATCAGCAACAGATTCGGGCGAGTCGATACCTATGTTTACCCAACCCGATCTTGGGATTCTTTTCAATCGCCCTGACATCCTAAAGAAATCGACAAGGTTCAAAAGATCAGATTTCGCCAATTTCAACACTGTAATCACTCCTCTATCTAACTAGAAACGTGATGTAAGTTAATTTTTGCGTGCACAAGCACTGGGGAGAGACTTACCACGCTGCACATCCTTATGTTACAACAGGATTATCTTCGTCAAGCTCAACCCATGAAAACTTCTTTTGAAGAGTCTTAGGATAGTAAAGCTTCCAGTCAAAATCAACCTTCCTTCCCCATTTGTAGTATATACGAGGGTCAACGTAGCTTTTCAGCGATGTGGCCAAGTTATAGTCCCGAGTTGCCTTCTGCGCCTTGATCTGCAATTTCAGTTTGTCTATGTAAGTTTTGTCGCGTTGTTTTCTGTCTTCAACGTGTTCATTAAGCCTTTTCATGCGCTCCTTGTGTTTTATCTTTAGTTTTTTTGTACGTTCTTTCAGCTGTTTGACAGATTTTCCTTGTTTTTCTCTTTCTGCGAGCTGCATTTGATACTCTTTCAGCTTCTCCCCGTGTTTCTGCGTGTGCTCTTTTGCTTTCTGCTCCAGCTTCTTTTCAGCTTCTTTCCCCTTTGCTTTCCGCATCTTTAGCCGCAGCTTTCTCCTGTCCAACGAGGCTTGCCAGCTTTTTGGGATTTTGCGTATGTGATTGCATACCATAGCAGCTTGAAGGTTGGCCATCTTTGCAACATGTTTTTTCTTCGCCTCAGAATCATCTTTATCAGCATCTGCTTTTTTCAAAGAACGCGTAACAACTTCTGTGGCATGATATGTTCTGAAGACTTTTGCTGTTAACCCAGGCATGGCTTCGCTAAGGAAAAGATTGGCGTCTTTCGATTTGACGCCATCAAATACTGTTGAGTTGGCATCTGCCATGAATTCTGAAAGGTTTTCGACAACAAGCTTTGACAACGATATTGTCTTTTGCCATCTTACCGAGTCTTTTCCCAGAAAATCGAAGGCTACTTTTCCGTCTGGGCT